>JAYFPP010000054.1:0-7160 GCA_034927635.1 Paludibacter sp. | reverse complement strand
GGACGGGCTACATTTACAACAATAGTTTTTCCTTCAAAATCGGTTCCATTCAATTCATTGATAGCTTTTTGACCCTCTGAGTCCTTAGGCATTTCAACAAAAGCAAAACCCCTTGAGCGACCGCTTTCTCTGTCGGTAATTACATTAACCGATGTTACCTCTCCATGCACTGTAAATAATTCCTGTAAGCTTGCACTTGTTGTGTTATAGCTTAAATTTGATACGTAGATATTCATTTTTTTAATTTAGTTATTAATAGTAATTTGTTTATATATATTTAATAGTTCATTATCAACATCCATGTCAACATGAAGAAAACATAGATAGCATAAGATTTTCCGAATAAGAAAGTTGATTTTGAGCTCGTTTTAAACTATGGGGAAACTTGCCAAACAAGGGCGAAGCAAAGCATTGTTGTGAAGGATATCAATATAAACCTGGTTATTGAGGATGTAAAGATACAACATTCTTTTGGTTTTCAACTATTTCAGACCATAAACAGATAAATATAAAAAAAGGATAATGGTTAATTAACCATCATCCTTTTATTTTGTGCTGAATTAACTGTATTATTCTTCCTCTGCAGCTTCCAGTTCAATCATCAAAGTATCCTTAGGAATTCTATCTCCCACACTTACATTGATTTTTTTAATTTTAGCTGTAAAAGGCATCTCTATGCGGTTTTGCATCTTCATTGCTTCAAGAATAAGCAGTGGTGCTCCTTCTTTAACGACTTCGCCTTCTTTTACCGAAATTTCCAGTATTGTACCCGGAATAAACGACTGAATCTCATAAGGATTAGGGTCAACCCACACCTTACGGTTCTTGTACTTTGTCGTTAACAAGGTATTGTATTTTCGGGCAGTTACGGCAAACTGTACGAATTCAGGTTTTTCTTTACCCATATTGTTTTCTTTTGGATTATTATTTCATTAACTGAATTGACCTTTGATCAGAACGGAGGAATACCATGCTTTTTAGCAGGACGATAGTCATCTTTGTTCTTTGAAACCTCGAGCGCATGTAACACCAACTCACGGGTTTCCAATGGTTCAATTACAGCATCAATATAACCTTTACCTGCAGCCACAAACGGGTTGGCAAATTTCTCGATGTATTCTTCTACTTTCTGTTGACGCATTGCATCTTCGTCTTCAGCTTCCATAATTTCTTTACGGAAAATGATGTTAGCAGCGCCTTCAGGACCCATTACTGCAATTTCAGCACTTGGCCAGGCAAACATAAAGTCGGCACCAAGGTGACGTGAGTTCATAGCAATATAACCACCACCATAAGCTTTACGTAGAATAACAGTAATTTTAGGAACAGTTGCTTCCGAATATGCATAGAGCATTTTAGCTCCGTGACGGATAACACCTGCATGTTCCTGATCAACACCCGGAAGGTAACCGGGCATATCTTCAAGTGTCAAAATCGGAATATTAAAAGCATCACAAAAACGGATGAAGCGTGCTGCTTTGTCAGAGGCATCACAATCGAGTACACCAGCCAGATACATAGGCTGATTGGCTACAAAACCGATTGTTTCACCATCCATACGACCAAAACCAATAACGATATTTGGCGCCCAAAGTTCCTGAACTTCAAGGAATTTTGACTCATCACTCAATGCGTAGATAATCTCACGAACATCGTAAGGTTGTTTCGGATCAGAAGGAATGATATTTTCAATATTTTTTGTGAAAGTAGGTTTCTTTGGAGCAACTCTTTCTGCTTTTTTCTGATTGCTGTGCGGAATCAAACTAATTAGTTCCTTAATCTGATTCAAACACTGAATTTCAGATTGTGCAAAGAAGTGGGCATTACCCGTAATTTCAGCATGAACACGGGCACCTCCTAAATCTTCCTGAGATATTTTTTCACCTAAAACTGTTTCAATCACATTGGGACCGGTAATAAACATTTTTGAGATATTTTCCACCACAAAAACGAAGTCGGTCAGAGCCGGAGAATAAACTGCACCACCGGCACAAGGGCCCAGGATAACAGAGATTTGAGGTATAACGCCCGAAGCCATGGTGTTGCGATAGAAAATCTCACCATAACCGGCCAGAGCTCCGATACCTTCCTGAATACGGGCACCTCCGGAGTCGTTAATACCGATACAGGGAACTTTCATTTTCAGTGCGTGATCCATGATCTTGGTAATCTTGCGGGCATGTTTCAAACCTAATGAACCACCCATCACAGTAAAGTCCTGAGCGTAGATACAAACCGGAGCACCGTTAATAGTACCGGTTCCGGTGATAACTCCATCGCCGGCAAGCTCTTTCATGTCCATACCAAAATTGCGTTCTTCATGCTCTACGAATAAGTCATATTCGTGAAAGGAATTCACATCCAACAAATAAAGAATACGTGCACGGGCAGTCATCTTACCCATAGCAGCCTGTTTTTCGATGGCTTTTTTTCCACCACCCATCTGCACAAGGGCTTTCTTTTGTCGTAATGCGATAATGTTTTTCTTTAAAGTCATAATAACTTTTGATTTAATTAAACTTCAAATTGATTTTGTTCTTTTTCAAAAACGCCACAAAAGTAACTCTTTTTTTCGAGCTCTCAATTACTTTTTAACACCATGATAGCGATATCGCTTCAATATTTGCCGGCGTGAGGCAATAAATGCAGGTGAACAAAGGCTTTCATCAGCTTGTTCAATTGTGATTAAAAATTCCTGAAGTAAATCTTCATGCGTTACAGCATATTTATATAGTAACTTCATTGCCAGACTTTGAACCCCAATGGAATATTTTGGAGACAACATCCAATCATAGAGAGCATTAAGCATTTCAATATTCAAAGGATCGGGTGCAGGGAAGGAATTAAGAATTGACAGTCCGATACGGTGCATACCCTGATGTTTCGTACTCATTACCAGATCAGTAATTCTTTGTTTTTTCTTTTCATCGAACCACTCCGGGTTGCGCTGACTTACTTTTTCACAAGCCCACATAATTCTCCAGGCAATTTTTTCTTCCGTTTCAAAAATAAGGTTGAAAAGTACTTCAAAGTCCTTTGGGTGACTATCGAGATAAAGTAATAATTCTTCGAGATGGTACCGTGACTGTAATTGCTCAAAAAAAGCGAGGTAGTTCATATTCTCCCTTTATATTTATTATAGGTATCGAGGGTATTCCTGACGTATTTGAGGGTAACGGCTGAACGGAAATTTCCGTACTTAACCACTTCATCATTATAGTATTCCGGTTCATGTTTTCTGGATAAATAATACTCCACATGACCAAACCAAATATAGGGATTTTTACCATATTTTCTGGCCAAAGCCATAGCATCGAGCACATGAGCCGGTCCGGAATTATAGGAAGCCAGGATAAACTTCACTCTTTCTTCATCATTTTCCACCTTTCTGAAAAGCAGGTTTAAACTTTTTATATACTGCACCCCTGCTTCAATATTCTTTTCGGGATTTAGAATATTACCTCTGCTCAATCCAAAACTTGCAGCTGTTCGTGGCATCAGTTGCATTAACCCCGAGGCACCCTTTCGGGATACCTGTGCCGAATCAAATCCTGATTCATGGAAAGCAACTGCAGCCAATAAACGCCAGTCCCACTTTATTTCTGTTGCATATTTCTTAAAGTATGCATCGTAAGGTGAGATTGCTCCTTTCGGTATAAATAGTTTTTGTGAAATAAAATACGGATTTCTGAAATTGTATTTTCCATATAATTGCGATTTGAGTAACTCAGTTTCGGAGCGCTTTTCCCATGTTGCAATTAAATCCAGTGTAGTTTTGTCGTCTTTCCGAATCAACCATCCATTTCTCTGATGAAAGCCCAACTCTATTCTGCAATCAAGCCCGCGGTTGAAATTGCGGTGCTGAATGGCTGTTTTATAGTGTGCTACTGTATATTCAATTTTCTTATCAGCCACCATTTCTATCATCCTGTCAACTGAAACCGTATCACTGACAGTTTGTATGTTAATCCCACCGCCCAGTTCCTTATTAAGATTTATCAAACGTTGATGGTAAACGGAGTTTTCAACTACTGAGACGGTCTTTCCTGTTAATTCATGAATATCTGATACGGTTTTTAAACCTATTTGCTGTACCAGCACCATATAGGAGTCCTCCTGATAAGCCGCGAACTGAAACTCCTCTTTCAGGGCTAAAGTTTCATACATACTATATGCAATGATATCAACGCGCCCATTACGGAGCATTTCAAGCATTTCATTTGTCGTTTTAGCAAGATGAATTTTAAGTGGTCGTTCGGCATAAAAAGCAAGGTCTTCAGCCATTTCGAAATCGTTGCCCATGACCTCATCCCTGAAGTTAAAATAGGAAGAGGAACCATACATGGTAGCAATGTGAAGCGTATCCTGAATATTTTTCACCTCCTGTGATTTCCCGGCATCCGGCGTTGTATCACTACCGGTTTCTTTGAAGTCACAAGCATAAAAAACAAACAATAAGAGCCAAAAAAGTTTTGCCGGCATTATTTCAGGGTTATGATATCGTGCACTAAAATAATCATATTATTTTAATCTGATGCTATCTTAACCTTAATTTTTACTTACATCCGTTCCGGAACTTCGATACCAAGCAGTGACATAGCTGTTTTTACTACTTTAGCAATATTTGCCGACAGTAACAGCCGGAAGTATTTTATATCTTCATTTTCTTCTCTCAGAATAGAAAAATCATGGTAAAACTGATTGTATTCTTTTACCAGGTCATACACATAATTTGCAATGACAGCCGGACTGAATGCTGCCCCTGACTCACGCACCACTGATGGGAAAGCCGACAACAATTGTATCAGATAACTTTCTTTCTCTGAAATTACAATGCTTTCAGAAACAGGCTTGTCAGGTATAATACCAAGTTCCTCTGCTTTTCGTAATACCGATTTGATACGGGCATGGGTATATTGTATAAAAGGACCTGTATTTCCATTGAAATCAATTGATTCTTTAGGATTGAAAGTCATATTTTTGCGGGGATCAACCTTCAGAATAAAATATTTAAGCGCTCCCAAACCCACCATACGGGCAATAGCTTCAATTTCCTCATGCGACGAATGATCAAGTTTACCCAATTCTCTGGCGGTTTCACGGGCAGTATCAATCATCTCCGCCATCAGGTCATCGGCATCTACCACAGTTCCTTCACGACTTTTCATCTTACCTTCGGGCAGTTCCACCATTCCGTAGGAGAAATGCACTAAATCCTTTCCCCATTCAAAGCCCAGCTTATCGAGTAACAACGACAGTACCTGAAAATGATAGTTTTGCTCATTACCAACAACATAAACCATCTTTTTAATATTGTAATCTTCGTAGCGTAACCTGGCAGTTCCGATATCCTGGGTCATATATACTGAAGTACCATCGGCCCTCAGCAACAACTTCTCATCTAATCCGTCGGCAGTCAAATCCGCCCATACCGAGCCATCTTCTCTTTTATAAAAAACCCCTTTGGCCAGACCTTCTTCCACTTTTCCCTTGCCTTCAAGATAAGTTTCCGATTCATAATAAATCTTATCAAAATCAACCCCCATCTGTTGATAAGTTGCATCAAAACCCTCATACACCCAGCTATTCATCATCTTCCATAAGCCAACCACTTCAGGGTCGTGACTCTCCCATGCGAGTAACATTTTTTGCGCTTCGAGCATGAGAGGAGCTGATTTCTTTGCTTCATCTTCTGCCATACCGTCAGCCATAAGAGTCTTGATTTCAGCCTTATAAGCCTTATCAAACTTGACATAATACTTTCCGACCAAATGATCGCCCTTCATTCCCGAACTTTCCGGCGTTTCACCATTACCAAATAACTTCCACGCCAGCATCGATTTACAGATATGGATACCACGGTCGTTTACTATATTGGTTTTCACCACCTCCCAGCCATTTGCTTTTTGGATTTCAGCGATGGAGAATCCCAAAAGATTATTTCGGATATGACCCAAATGCAATGGTTTGTTGGTGTTTGGCGAAGAATATTCCACCATCATGATGTCTCCGTCAACTACTTTATTGCAACCATAATCTGACGTTTGAGCAATTTCATTCAACACCTGCAACCAGTAACTTTTATTGATGGAGAGATTCAGAAAGCCTTTGATAACATTAAATCCGGCAATCAAAGAATTGTTTTTTTGCAAAAGTTCTCCAATTTCCTGCCCTACTCCTTCCGGTGATTTTTTTGCTGCTTTCACAAAAGGGAAAGTCACAACAGTGAGGTCACCCTCAAACTCTTTTTTGGTTTTCTGGATTTGTATCAGTGCCGGCTCTGTCTCCAAAGCATAAAGTTGCAACACGGCATCTTTAACGATGGCCTGTATAGAAGATTCTAAATTCATAATGATGATTGAAATTTTGGGAGTGCAAAGATACAAAGATTAATTCTTTGAATCGTACAACAGTAGAAAAAAGTTGAGAGTTGAGAGTTGAAAGTTGAAAATTAAGATGCATTTTCAACTTTCAACTCTCAAATAAAATTAATATTCGTCCCAGCTCTTAATCTTGATATCTTCTATCTTAAGATTACAGAAGGCCTGAATAAATGCCGATGCCAGACGGGCATTGGTAAGCAGCGGGATATTGAAATCAATAGCACTACGACGGATGTTATAATCATTGCGCAATTCCCTTTCGGTGGTATTTTTAGGGATATTGATTACCAAATCGAAGTGCTTGTTTGCCAACATGTTCTTTACATTCAATTCACCATCTTCATCCGGCCATTGAACAGCGATGGATTCCACACCATTTTCGGTGAGGAAGCGCTGACTTCCGCGTGTAGCATAGATTTTATAACCTTTTTTCTGCAATAATTTCGTTGCTTCCAATAAGTCAACTTTCGATTTCGGTTCACCCGATGAAATCAGAATACTTTTTTCAGGAATAGTAAAACCTACTGACAGCAACGATTTAAGAATAGCTTCCTGATAATCGTCGCCTATACATCCCACTTCACCGGTCGATGACATATCCACACCCAATACAGGGTCGGCATTTTGCAATCTTCCGAATGAAAATTGCGAAGCTTTCACACCAATATAATCAAGATCAAAAACCGTAGAATCAGGTTTATTGTAAGGAGCATCGAGCATAATACGTGTAGCAGTTTCGATAAAGTTACGTTTGATAACTTTCGACACAAAAGGGAA
>JAYFPP010000007.1:0-48387 GCA_034927635.1 Paludibacter sp. | reverse complement strand
AACTTTCCGGGAGCAGGAAGGGTTTTCCCCATTTCTGCTGTTGTTGGCGACAAAGCTTTTGTGGGATTGGGATTTACCTACGGAGGTATTTATACAGAAAGTTCTTACCTGAGAGATTTCTGGATGTTTGATCCTGTAACTGACCAGTGGACCCGGAGGGCTGATTTTCCTTCACTCTCAACCAACCACGCAGTTTCCTTTGTATTTGAAGGTGAAATTTATGTTATGCACGGCTTTCGTCCTAATGGTTTTAGTTTTGATTGCTGGAAATACAATCCCGGCACCGACAGTTGGAAACAGTTATCTGATTTTCCCGGAGATTTCCGCAGTAGTGCTGTAGCATGCTCGGATGGTATCCGGTTCTTTACCGGCACCGGCTACGACACATCAAATAAAAATGACTGGTGGGAATATTTTCCTGCAAAAGATACCTGGAAGAAAAGAAAAAGTATGCCCGATGCCGGACGAATAAATGCTTTGAGTTTCTCGGCGGAAAACCGTTTTTTTGTGGCTACCGGACGACATTTTGCCGGCGAACACACAGGTGGTCATCTGAAGTCTGACTTAATGGAATACAGTGTTACCGGGAATCACTGGACGAAGGTTGGAGATATTCCGGGCGGAGGCAGAGAAAATGCTGTCTGCTTCGTCCTCCTGAATAAGGTTTACATCGGACTTGGTGAGAATGAAAATGAAATAATGAATGATTTATGGTATTTTGAACCCTAAAACCTGATAAAGATGAAAAATACCAATATTCCTCAAAAAAAATTGTGGTTAGTTTTTACTCTGCTTATCATCACACATCTTGTCAATAGCCAAAACGATACAATAATTTACCGGCTCGACTATACCGGCCTTGTATCTGCCGGGGAACATGCACCATTCTGGCTGCAAAGCAATCGCTTCGGAAAAATATCTCATGATCCCTTCAGCACGAATCTGGAAGCTTCTGTATTCAAAGACATCAACAATAATTACGCATTATTTGATTATGGCTTTAATGCTGATTTTCTGCTCAGGACGGGAAATCTGCAAGGTACGGAAGTCTACATTCAACAATTGTATTTTCAGGCGAAATGGTGGATATTCGATCTGACTCTGGGAGCTAAGGAAATGACGCATGGCTGTTATCCCTCTCCCCTGTCATCAGGTAATTATCTGTTCTCAACTAATGCGCGCCCGATGCCCCGTATCACTGCCGGAATTGAAGATTTCACCTACGTGCCTTTCACAAAGAAAATGCTTGAAATCAAAGGTGCTCTTACTCATGGTTGGTTTGTCGATGGGGTCTTTGCTCCCGGCATTTTTCTGCATCATAAATATCTATATGCCCGATTGGGTGGAAACTTCCCTGTACGCCTGCAGGTTGGACTCGACCATGCAGCCCAGTGGGGAGGAGAAATTCCCGGTAACGGAGAACAAAAATTCAATTTCGAGAATTATAAAGCCATCTTTTTCGGTCGCTCTGGAGGTGAAAATACCAATGTATCGGAGCAGATCAATGCTTTAGGCAATCACATCATTTCGGAGCATATAAAACTGGAACTCAGTTTTAAACCAATTGACATCAATCTCTATTGGCAAACAGTTGCCGAAGACGGACCGGTGCGGTTACTGCCATGGACTGCAATGAACCGAAAGGACGGACTCTGGGGTCTTGCTCTTACTAACCATAAGTTTCCCTATATAAGTGAGTTCGTGTATGAATTTTTCAACACACTTGATCAGTCTGGCCCCTGGCACGATAAAGACGGAATTGTTTATGGAGGTCAGGACTCCTACTTTACCAATGGCATCTATCAAAACGACTGGACCCATTTCGGACGAACGATCGGAAATCCGCTGATACTTTCACCCGTTTTTAACAAGAACGGATCATACCGGGTAATTTATAATGATGTACAGGCACATCACTTCGGGATTAAAGGAGAAATAAAAGGTTTCAATTATCGTATGCTGGGCACCTTCAGTCGCTACTATTACGACAACAAAAGTCCTGCTTACCCCAACACTTCATGGATGGTGGAAGTCAACAAAAAGATAAAACACCTTGGTAACACAGAGTTTTCGCTGTCGCTGGGCGGTGATACCGGAGAAATTCCGGGAAAGACAGTCGGATTGATGTTCTCCGTCAGAAAAAGCGGGATTTTATTTCAGCGATAAGTTTCTTCCTCAATTTATCCAAAATCAGATAAACAATGGTAGCAACACCCAGTCCCAACACCATACCGCAGAAAATATCCAGAGGATAATGAACCCCCAGATATATACGGGAATAAGCAACGATCACTGCCCAGGTAAAAATGGACCAGGTATAATATCTGTTCTTAAAAATCAGGGAACTTAGTAATGCAAAACCAAAAACATTGGCGGAATGACCCGAAACAAATCCGAATCTGCCTCCCACATATCCTTTGACATGATGAACCAAACCCAGTAAATCAGGTTCATGTGAAGGTCTTAACCGCTGAAAAATCTCTTTAGTCAGATTGGTAAGCTGATCGGTAAGTACCACACAAATAACCACTGAGAGTATTATCCATATGGCCTCCATCTTCCATTTTTTTACAAAAAAGAAAATGACTCCAAGATAAAGAGGAATCCATATCCACATTTTACTGATGTAAAACATCAGCAAATCTACCTGAGGATGGTTAATAGCATTTAAAGTCAGGAATAATTCCTTATCCCACATCAACAATGTTTCTATAAAACTCATATTCTTTCCACTGTATTATCTTCCACCCAACCCACATTTCCATTCCCCAGTCTCACTTCATACCAGTTACCCAGACTTTCTATGATCGTTATTTTACTTCCTTCATGCAATTGATAAAGATCTGTACCGCTTTTATCCGGTGCACTTTTTATTACCACTACCCCCGACATTATAATTGCTTCCCGGTGATTCTCCATCTGTGTCTTTCTGATGGCCGAGAAAATAATTGAACCCACACTTATCAACAAACTTATCACCCCAACATAGAAGAATGACTTACGCATAAGTCTTGAATTGCCGAATACAAAGATCAACAAAGCAATAAGAGCAACTATAAATAAGGTAACCGAAATGTAAAACCATCCGTTAGATGTCAGTGTTTTCATCAGGCCATTCAACCACTTTTTCAAAAAGAAGCTATCGGTCATTTCAATATTATCTATTACTTTCTGGTTAGCAAATGCCAGATTAAATTTAGCATCATCATATCCGGGAGCTATCCTGAGCGCACGTTCATAGTTCAAAATAGCTTTTGCAAGTTCGTTCGATTTAAAATAAGCATTTCCCAGGTTATAATACAACTCGGGAGCTGCTCCTTCATTTTTGATGATGGTTTCGTACATTTCAGCGGCTTCCCTGTATTGTTTTTGTGTGTACAATTTATTTGCAGAAGCAAGAGTAACAGAAGCTGCATTAACAACATTTGCCATAATAACCAGCATCAGTATAGATATCAATATTTTTTTCATAACTGATTTATTTCTTAATTACACTTTCAATATCACTGATAACCTGTATTGTTTCCTCATACAGATTTCCCATCTCCTGCTGTCCCGAACCTGGTGCAAAACGTGCAAATTCACAGGTATTCAGGATAGTGGTTAACTGATTAATTAAATTCGCATCAACGCCTTTATCCTCGAGAACGAAAGTGATTTTTTCTTTATTGATGGCTGCAACAGGAATGGTCAGTTTGTCACTCAGATAGCTCCAAATGGCTTTCATAACCTCTTCGTAGAACAAATCCTTATTGCCGGCTTTAAGCATTTTTTGAGCATACTTCAATCTTTTCACGGCTATTCTGTTTGCTTTGCGGTTTTTTACCATATCGATATCTGCATTGTCCTTTACATGCTTTCTGAAAAGAAGGTAAAGAGTAAGTGCAATCAACAGAGGCATAACAAAAAACAACCAACTCAGTAAATTACTTAACACATAGGTTTCAGATTTAGTAAACTTTACCGGTCCGGTAAAGATGTACCTGATATCATTACCAATTTGCTTTACATCTTCCTTATTAGTATAATTGCTTACAAAAACCTGTTCATCAACCGTACCATCGCTCTTGAGCACCTGCAAACTATAGGCAGGCGTGCGGAGTGTCTTATATTTGTGATCTTTTGAATCAAAATAGTTCAACTCCCAGGAGGGGATTTCAAAAGTACCGGCATGACGGGGAATAAACATAATCTCAACTGATTTAGTCCCTGTTAAACCAGCCGAAGCGGTTTTAAAAACATTACTGACCTTAGGGTCATAAACTTCCAAAGCCTCGGGAAAATGAATGTCGGGATTTTTCAGCAATTTCATATTACCGCTTCCCGAGATATTTATTTTCATTGTGACAGCTTCGTTCACTTTTACCTGCCCGGCTGAGAGTGACGAACTGATGGAGAACTGACCGACGACACCACTGAATGGAACGGGCTTACCGGCAGGAAGGGCTTTTACATTAACCCGAAGTGGTGGAACATCAATTGACCGGGCAACATTTGTATATGACTCAAAGAAATCATCAAATATACTTCTTACTGGTTGACGACTCTGTACCCGGATAATAGCTTCGAAAGTGGCTTTATCTATGGTAATATCACCTGATGACTGAGGGTATAGTATCACCTGATATACAGTGGCTGTAAGATAATTCTTACCATTATAATTCTCATAAGCAAGTTGCGTGTTCCCTGTTTGCTCGAACTCCTGTTTCAGGAACCCGTTGAAATCAGGCATCACTTTGTTGCCGAACTGTACTATATCATAGGTTGTATATAATTTGTATGACAAGGTAACTGCCTCTTGTTCATACACTGAAGACCTGGAAAGAACCGGCCTGATAAATAAATTCTTCGATGATATTGTTGCCGCAGCAGAGGATGAAGATGAGGATGCTGAAGAAGATTCAGAGTTATCATCTGCCGGAAGTACTTTAATGCTAAGACCATTGGAAGTATATTTATTCCCATTAGCGGTAACACCGGCAGAAGGAATTGTAAAAGTACCTGTCTTTTGTGCCTGTAAAGTATAGGTAAAAGAAATTGATACTGAGGAAGTCATATTTCCGTTGATAATCTGGGAACTGTAACTTTCTGATTTAAACGGTCCGGCAAGAATATCAAAGTTGGTTATTGCCGGAGCTTTAAAATCTGACACTTTTGCATTGGCTGTGTAGGTAATCTGGAAAGGCTTTCCCATAATTACCGTACCAGGTGCTGATGCCGTCAGTTTTACTTCATCATTAGCCTTCAGTAAAGAAGTGATAAAAAGTAAAACAACTAAACTTAATATTTTATTCTCCATATATCGCATTTCAATCATTCAATTATTGCCTGTTAAAATAGCATTATGATTACCAGTCTTTATCTGTTCCTTTCCTTGAGCCGACAGGCTGTTGCTTTGCCTTCTCCATCGTATTTTCTTCGTCCTGCATCAAAGCCTGTAATATCTGTTCTGCTTTTTCTTTTGACAGATCACTTGGTTGGGGCTTTTCCTGCTGCTGATTATCCTTTTTTTCTTGTTTTTTCTCTTGATTATCTTGTTTTTGCTGATCTTGCTGCTGCTTGTTTTTGTCCTGATTTTGTTTATTATCCTTATTCTGTTGTTGCTGTTTCAACAGATATTGTGCAAATGCCAGGTTATAACGGGTTTCATCATCATTAGGATTAACTTTCAGTGACTTCTTGTAGGCATCAATGCTTTCAGCAACTTTTTTTTCCATCAACAAAGCATTTCCGGTGTTATGCAATACTGCAGCCAGTTTCTCCTTCGATATTTTTTCTGTTGGAGCTACACGCTGGTATTGCTCAAGTGCTTCAGCGTATTTTTCCTGCTTATACAAGGCATTTCCAAGATTGTAAGCCGCCTCGGTTGATTTCGGATTTTTCAGCAAGCCTTTTCTGTAAGCAATCTCCGCCTCTGTGTATTTCTTCGATTTGTAAAGTCTGTTGCCTTCACGCACATAGGTATTTTCCTCCTGCGCATAAGTACTGAGCACAATAAATAAAGCAAATACGGGTAATATATTCATCCTGACACTCATACAGTAATTTTAAATCTTTTCTTTTAAATCAAATATCTTCAGTTTGCTGAACCTTTTATTGATTCTTTCGAAGACAAAAAAGTCAATCAGCAATAATAATAAAGCGATAATCGCAAATGACTGAAACTGCTCGTTATAATTTGAAAATGTTGTAGCCGTTAATTCTGTTTTCGATAGCTGATCAAGTTCCCTGGAGATGGTTTTATAGGCATTATTTGTATTATCAGCTCTCACATAAATGCCCGCTCCTGAACTTGCAATCTCGTTACACATTGCTTCATTCAGCTTTGAAACAACAACATTTCCATCCCTGTCTTTTCTGAAGCTCATGGTTCCTTCCACAGGTATCGGAGCTCCATCTGGTTTGCCCATCCCGATTACATGAACAACAATGTCCTGATCCTTTGCCAGCTTAGCTGCCTCTACTGCGTTATCTTCATGATTTTCACCATCGGTAATCAGCACGATTGCCTTTGAGGCTTTGCTTTCCGGATTAAATGACTTAATACATAAATCAATGGCTGAACCAATGGCAGTTCCCTGACGGGCAATTAATTTCGGCGATATAGAGTTTAAAAATATTTTCGCTGAAACATAATCTGCCGTAATAGGCAACTGAGTAAATGCGTCACCGGCAAAAACAACCATACCGACCTTGTCGTTAGTCATCTCATCAATCAGTTTCGACAACACCTGCTTTGCTTTTTCAAGTCTGTTCGGTGCAACATCTTCAGCCATCATTGAATTGGAAATGTCGAGCGCCACCATCACTTCGATACCCTGTCTCTTTACTTCTTCCTGTTTAGTTCCGAACTGGGGACGTGCCATAACAATCACAAGCAAAGCCACAGCGACCACCTGAATAACAAATTTCACTGTCGGCCTGTATTTTGAAACATTAGGCATCAATGGGGCAAGCAGTGTCGGATCACCAAACTTAATTGTGTTCTTGTGCTTTTGTATCCTGTAATAAATGAAAACTATCATCAAAACAGGGATGATCAACAGTAAAAACAAATATTCCGGTTCTGCGAATCTAAACATATTTCCTGATCATTAATTTCATTTTAATCCCGAATTTAACTGCAGCATAACAAATGCGTGCAATTATTTATCAGGGCAATTTTCTTAAGTAAGCGTTTCTGAGCAATACTTCAATTACTAAAAGAATAAATCCTGCTAGTGCAAATAAAAAATATTGTTCATATTTTTTGCTGTATTCCCTTACATTGATTTTTGTTTTCTCCATCTGATCAATTTCCTGATAGATACTCCTGAGTTTCTCGTTATTAGTTGCCCGAAAGTATTTACCTCCTGTCATTGAAGCGATTTCCTGTAATGGTCGCTCATCAAACATAGATTCAATTTGCTGATATTGTGTACCCATGGGCGTTTGAACAGGTATATTTACCATTCCCCTTGAACCCACGCCAATAGTATACACCCTTATGCCAAAGGTTTGTGCCAACTCACCGGCAGCTACAGGAGCTATGTCTCCGCGGTTGTTATCTCCATCGGTAAGCAAAATCACCACTTTTGATTTTGCCTGACTATTTTTCAGACGATTTACCGCATTGGCCAATCCCAATCCGATGGCAGTTCCATCCTCAATCATGCCGTATTGAATGCTGTTAAACAGATTCACCAATACCGCATGGTCGGTGGTCAGCGGACATTGTGTAAAACTCTTTCCGGCAAAAAGCACCAGCCCAATATTATCATTCGGACGTGACAGGATGAACTCATTAGCCACTGATTTAGACGCTTCCAACCGGTTTGGTCTGAAATCCTCCGCCAACATTGAACCTGATACATCTAACGAGATAATGATATCAATTCCTTCGGTATTCTCTGTTTTCCATGAGTTGGAAGATTGAGGTCGTGCTATTGCCACAACAATAAAAATGACAGCCAATACACGGAGAATAAACGGTAAATGCAGCAACCTCACTTTCATGCTCTTTGGCGACATTCCTAAATTACGGTGTGAAGATATCTGCAAACTGGCATCTGACTTATGTATCTCTTTTATATACCAGTATACAACCGGTATTAGCACTAAAAGTCCAAATAGATATTCCGGATTATGAAATGTCATCTTCTTTTTTCTCCTCTTCTGTTTTAGTTTGATTTACAAAGTAATAAGCATTTGTCAGACTGAGTTCATGCTCATCGGGACCGGCATTCCATTTGGCAAATTTCACCAAATCAGCCAGATGTAAAATCTGTTGCAGGGCATTATAGCTTTCTTTATCTTCAATTCTCAGGGAATTCAGCTGGGTTAGAATTTCGTCCGAGGTCATTTCCAGAGCTGGTACCAGAAAGTTTGCTTCTATATATTCACGCAAGACATCTGTCAATTCTGAATGATATTCCTTATGACGGTTTTGTTGCCATAATTTTTCCTTCTTGATCTTTTCGAGTTTTATGACAGCCACTTCATAAGGTGGAAGCTTCATTTCCGGGTTTTCTGATACTGATCCGGGTTTCTTTTTCAGATATTTCATTAATAAAAAGAGGATAATCCCAAGAAGAAGTGCCCCCAGTGACCATGGCCAGATTTTATTAAGAAAATAAAGCAGATTAAATTTAGGTGCAAAAACATCTTTTATATCGGCTAACTGAATTTTTGTAGTGTCGATCACAAAAGGCTGGATAACTTTTAATGAAACCGGCTTTGACCAAACGGTATCTTCACCTGCAATAAAAGGAAAGGGCGGAATTAAAAATAAAGAATCCTCAAAAGCGGTTACTACGTATGATTGTTTAATAATCCATTGTCCATCAGGCGACTGGGTAGTATCTGTTTTCACGCGTTCTACCAATTCTACTCCGTCGATAATCACATCGGAGAAAACCGGCGATTGTACCATCTGTTCTGGCTGCTGAGTCAACTCAAACGACAATTTGGTTTGCTGTCCGATCCATATCTGTGTTGAATCGATGGTAGTGTTAACTGTTACAGCCTGAGCCATCAACAGGGTACCGTTCCATGCAATAAGTAAAAAAAGTAAAAAGTGAATCCTTTTTCTCATCTTCAAATCATTTAACATCCGTGCAAAAGGTAAAAAACACCTTTCATGCCCTCATTTTGAATAATCTCATTAACGCTTTTACATAGTCATCAGAAGTACTCATTGAAACAGAATCGACACCCGATTTAGTAAATGTTTTTTGCAAAGCCAACTGATTCTCACCCCAGGTGTGCTTATAGGTTGTTCTTAATCTTTTATCAGAGGTATCGACCCAGATTCTTTTACCCGTCTCAGCATCCTTAAGTTTAACCAATCCCACGTCCGGCAATTCTGTCTCACGGATATCATACACCTGTAAAGCCACTACATCATGCTTTTTGTTAGCAATCGTCAGTTCTTTCTCAAAATTTTTATCTATAAAATCGGAAATGATAAACGCCGTAGATCTTTTTTTGATGGCATTGGTGAAGTAACGCAACGCCTCGGCAATATCTGTGCTACTGCTTTCCGGCTTAAAATCAATCATTTCGCGGATAATATGCAGCACATGTTTCTTTCCTTTTTTGGGTGGTATAAACTTCTCTACTTTGTCTGAAAAGAAAATCACACCGATTTTATCATTATTATGAATGGTGGAAAAAGCCAGCGTGGCAGCCAATTCTGTAAAAATATCCATCTTTAACCTAGACACTGTACCAAACTCACGACTACCCGATACATCGATCAGCAACATAACCGTCAGTTCTCTTTCTTCTTCAAAAATCTTGATATAAGGATGTCCAAAGCGGGCTGTTACGTTCCAGTCAATCGATCTCACATCATCACCATACTGGTACTCACGCACTTCAGCAAAAGTCATCCCCCTGCCTTTAAATGCTGAATGATATTCTCCGGCAAAGATATGATTGGACAACCCGCGGGTTTTAATCTCAATCTTTCTTACTTTTTGTATGATTTCGCTGGTTTCCATACATTAAGGAACTTCAACTGAATTCAGGATTTCGGTAATAATTTCATCTGAGGTCATATTATTTGCCTCAGCTTCGTAACTTAAACCAATACGATGGCGCATCACATCATAACATACCGCACGAACATCCTCCGGAATAACATAACCGCGACGCTTGATGAAAGCGTAAGCTCTTGCTGCCAATGCCAGATTAATGGATGCACGTGGAGAGGCTCCGAATGCAATCATTTCCTTTAATGTTGTCAGTCCATATTCCTGTGGAAAACGGGTCGCAAAAACGATGTCAACGATGTATCGCTCAATTTTCTCATCAATGTAGACCTGACGAACCACATCGCGGGCTTCCATAATTTCTTTTGGTGTCAGGATGGGAGTAACAACCGGTTTATCTTTCTTAAGATTCTGACGTATAATCAGTTTTTCTTCTTCTTTCTTGGGATAGTTAATCACCACCTTTAACATGAAACGGTCAACCTGTGCTTCCGGAAGTGGATAAGTACCTTCCTGTTCGATAGGGTTTTGCGTGGCCATTACCAAAAATGGTTCCGGCAACTTATAAGTATTTTCGCCAATAGTCACCTGACGCTCCTGCATCGCTTCGAGCAAAGCGCTCTGAACTTTTGCCGGGGCACGGTTGATTTCATCAGCCAAAACAAGGTTGGCAAATACAGGACCCTTACGGATGCTGAATTCTTCTTTTTTCTGACTATAAATCATCGTCCCGATAAGATCGGCAGGCAACAGGTCAGGAGTAAACTGAATCCTACTGTAATCACCTTTAATTAAATCCGACAAAGTCTTAATTGCCAGGGTTTTCGCCAATCCCGGAACCCCTTCCAATAAAATATGCCCATCAGATAATAATCCAATTAATAAAGATTCAACCAAATGCTTTTGACCCACAATTACTTTGTCCATCCCCATCACCAGGGCATCAACAAAATAACTCTGCTTCTCGATTTTTTCGTTAAGCTCCCGAATATCAACAGATTGTTCCATAAATTATATATAAATATGTTTTTTAAAAAAGTGGAACAAATGTACAATAAAAACAATACTTAAAATCTTGATTTAATATCTATTAACTCAAATTTAAATTATTAAGTAATGGAGGTGGTATTAACCGCAAAACTTATCTCATTTTTTTGAAGAAAACAAAAAAAACTACAAAGGAAATTCTCTGCAGTTTTTTTACGATTGAAGTTTCAGCAATATCTCACAATTATTATATTACTGATTATCTGAAATAAATCATTTACTTACCAACGTACAAATCATGCAGTTTAAGAGCATACTCCATACATCTCGGATTATTCTTATCCGCCAACACCGGATTCAACTTTGGAATCTTCAAAACTATACCGGGAGTAATCTGATCAGGACTGGTAAATTTATCTTTATTGGCTTCATAAATATACACCCAAAATTCTTTTACTCCATAATGACGCAAAGCAATTCTGGTCAACCGACTTCCGGCAACGACCTGTTCAGAAGCAATAAACTCAGTATAAACTCTCTTTTCATCAAATAAAAGCTGCAAACTATCAACCGGTGTTGCGTCAACAACAGATACGGTATCAACCTTAACTGTATCAACTACCGGAACAACAACTCCTTTATTATCAGCCACAGCAGATTCATCCGACAAATCGATGTTCAATTTCACAGAGAAATCAGGCAATAAATCATAATAGCTTAACATATATATCAGAGCCCCACCAATGATCATTCCCACAATAAACATCATCAGCACATTAGAACCCTTTTTCCGGTTTTTTTTATCTTTTTTACCTTTTGCAGCTTCATCCTGCATTGATAATTTGTCCCTATGTATCTCTGGTTGCTTTATTTCCTCAGCTATATTTTCTTTCTGCTCAACTATAGGTTCAACTACCTCTTCTTTCACTATCAATTCCTCTACTTCTTCTAATTGCACAGACGCATCTTCTTTATCACCGGCTTTCTTTACTTCATCAGGTTTGCTATTCAGGGCATTTATCTCTGATAATATATCCTTAATTTCAGTTGCCTGCTCATTGAACAATTTCAACGGAACGACTGTCTCCTCCGACTGCTCACCAACACTTTTCCCATCTGACTCTTCAACATCATCATTAAGCAAAATGGGTTCCAGATGTGCGTATGGCTCATTCACCAGCGCTTTTACCTCTTCTTCAGGTGTAAATGCAACTTTATAATAACCCTCTATAATAATTTCATCACCGGTATTAACATCCACACTTTTACGGGGATCATTCCATTGCAGCTTAAATGTACCCAATCCTTTTATCTTCACAGTATCGTTGGTCAACAAACTTTCTTCAATGACGGCAACCAACGCTTTCATAAAATCCTCTGCAACACGTTTATTCAGGGATAAACCTACCGCAAGTTTTTCTGCAATATCAGCCGTATGTAGTTTATCTTTACTCATGATGCGGAATTTCTTTTAGTTTTGCCTTGAATGTACTACTCTGTTTGAAGTTTACTACCTGTTTGGGTGGAATAAGCATCCTGGCCTTTGTTGCCGGATGCACCGACAGACGTTCTTCTTTCCGTCTGACTTCAAAGGCTCCAAAACCCTGAAAACTAATTGTATTACCTGCAAGAAGCTCAGCTTTAATAATGCCTGTAGCTACCTGCAAATAACTTTCAACTTCGTTGTCGGATAAATTTGTTTTAACAGCGATAGAACGTAATAAATCTTTGTGTTTCATTTTTTTTTAGATTTTATCTTGCATATAAATCAAAATCAGAGGCATCTGTAATTTCTGCCTGATAAAATTCACCAACTTTCACTCCTTCAGTTGCAAGCGGAATCAACACCTCGGGATCTACTTCAGGTGAGTCAAATTCAGTTCGTCCGACATAATAATCTTCTTCCATCCGGTCAATAATAACCTTAATCTTTGAACCAACTTTTCCACTATTGATTTCGGCTGAAATCTCCTGCTGTACCGCCATCACCCTATCCAGTCTTTGCTGTTTTATTTCTTCCGGGATATCATCCTGATAATGCTCGTAGGCATAGGTACTTTCTTCATTTGAATAAGCAAAAGCACCTAAACGCTCAAAGCGTGCAAAACGTAAAAATTCAATCAACTCCTCAAAATCTTCTTCAGTTTCACCGGGATGCCCCACAAGCATAGTGGTACGAAGATGTATGCCGGGAACTTCTTCCCTGATACGACGGATCAGTTCGTATGTTTGTTCCTTTGTAATATTCCGACGCATAATTTTGAGCATATGATTACTAATATGCTGCAAAGCAATATCAAGATAATTACACACATTCTCCCGCTCACGCATTACTTTCAGGATATCATACGGAAAATGAGCAGGATAAGCATAATGTAATCGAAGCCATTCTACTCCCGGGATATCAGACAATCGCTCCATCAATGTCGAAAGCTTCTGCTCTTTATATTTGTCAATACCATAATAGGAAAGATCCTGTGCTATTAACTGAAATTCTTTAACACCCAGCGATGTCAGTTTACGTACCTCTGTTTCAAGATCTTCAATTGACCTTGAACGATGTTTACCCGTAATAAGAGGGATAGCACAATAAGAGCAGGTGCGGTTGCATCCTTCTGATATTTTCAGGTAGGCATAATGTCCCGGTGTGGTCAGAGTGCGTTCAAGTCGTAAATCAGCCCGAAATTCCCTGCCTAAATCCGTCAATATATCATTGTAATTAAATTTCCCGTAATATTTATCAACTTCAGGTATTTCCTGCTGTAATTCAGCCATATATCTTTCCGAAAGACAACCCATCACAAACAACTTACCTACTTTCCTTTTCTTTTTCAGATCAGCAAGCTGCAGAATTGAATCAATACTTTCGGCCTTTGCGTCCCCAATGAATCCACAGGTATTAATAATCACAATTTCACCATCCGGCTGCTCATTATCATGCTGTACCTTATACCCTAAAGCATCAAACTGACGCATCAATTGTTCCGAATCCACGAGATTTTTCGAACAACCCATGGTAATAATATCAACTTTACCCTTTTTCATCCTTCAAACAATGAGCTTACAAACGCATCTTTATCAAATACCTGCAAATGATCCATTCCTTCTCCTAAACCAATATATTTCACAGGGATTTTAAACTGATCTGAAATACCTATTACAACCCCACCTTTTGCCGTACCATCTAATTTAGTAATAGCCAGCGCATTAACATCTGTCGCCTTGGTAAACTGACGGGCCTGTTCAAATGCATTTTGCCCTGTGGAGCCATCAAGTACCAACAAAACTTCGTGTGGCGCACCCGGGATAATTTTTTGCATCACATTGCGAATCTTGGTAAGTTCATTCATCAGATTCACTTTGTTGTGCAATCGTCCGGCTGTATCGATTATAACCACATCAGCATTATTTGCTTTTGCAGAAGCAACAGTATCATAGGCAACCGAAGCAGGATCAGCGCCCATTTTTTGCTTAATAACAGGCACTCCCACTCTTTCGCCCCATATAACTAACTGATCAACAGCAGCTGCACGGAAAGTATCAGCTGCTCCTAAATATACAGACTTACCTGCTTTTTTAAACTGGTGCGCTAACTTACCTATCGTAGTGGTTTTACCAACACCATTTACACCTACCACCATAATTACATAGGGTGATGCCGGCAATACCGATTCAAAATCAGTAGCCACCTGAGCGTTATTTTCAGCCAGTAAGGCAGCAATTTCCTCTTTGAGTATCAGATTCAACTCACTTGTACCCACATATTTGTCTTTGGACACCCTTTGTTCTATCCTTTCAATGATACGCAAAGTAGTCTCAACACCCACATCCGAACTTATAAGCACCTCCTCCAGATTATCAAGCACCTCGTCATCAACTTTTGATTTGCCGACAACAGCCCTTGAAATCTTTGAAAATACACTTTCCTTGGTTTTTGAAAGACCCTGATCAAGTGTTTCCTTTTTTTCTTTATTAAAAAAACTAAATATACCCATATTTGATATTTTGTTGCATCCGGTATGTTTATCCGGTCACAAAATTAAACAAAAATTCTGAACAGTAGACAAAAAAATCCCCTCATTAGCAATAAATGAGAGGATCCTTTCAATATTTTATATACAACGATAAAGATTATTTTGCAAAAAAATCTTTTACTTTTTCGTTGAGTACCATTTCTTCCTGAAATATATATGCACCGGTCTTAGGTGACTTCACCATCTTAATGACCTTTGCGAATGAACGTCCTTCTCCTCTCTGGAGGGATGCAACTGCTTTCTTTGCCATGATTAAACTTATTTAATTTCTTTGTGAACAGTAACTTTTTTCAAAATCGGGTTGTATTTCTTCAACTCCATACGTGCCGGAGTATTCTTTCTGTTTTTCACGGTTATATAACGTGAAGTTCCCGGCATTCCGCTGTCTTTATGTTCAGTGCATTCCAGAATAACCTGCACTCTTGCTTCTTTTGATTTTTTTGCCATGATAAAATTTCCTCCTTAATTATGCGTATAAATACCCTTTTTCGGCAGCTTTTTTGATAGCTGCATCTAAACCCACTTTATTAATAGTGCGTAAACCGGCTGCAGAAATTTTAAGGCTAATCCATGTATCCTGTTCAACCCAATAAAACTTTTTTGTAAATAAATTTACATCAAAAGTCCTTTTTGTACGGCGTTTTGAATGCGAAACATTGTTTCCGACCATCGCTTTTTTACCGGTAATCTGACAAATTTTTGACATTTCTATATCTTTTTGTTATTTACATTTTTTCTCAAAAACAGTGTGCAAAAGTACACTATTTTTTTTAAACAAGCAAGAATTTATTTATTATTTTTCTCTTTTTTTTCAACAATGGCTGTATTCTCAACTATTCGAATGAATCCCAAAGATTTAAACTATAAAATAACCGAAGTATTTAGCTCTGAATCCAGCAACATAAGTAAAGCCGTTTGTGCTGTTCTTTCAATATTCAGCGCTCTGCCCAGATTAAACTGAAATATTCTGCTTATCTTCTTTTCTTTTGTACATATCGATATCCAAACGGTTCCAACCGGCTTCTCAGCTGTCCCTCCATCCGGACCGGCGATTCCTGAAGTGGCAATTGCAACATCGGCATTCATGAGTTCCATAGCGCCCATTGCCATCTGCTCAACAACTTCTTTGCTTACTGCCCCATACACATTCAGATCTTCCATTGAAACACCAAGCAATCTCGTTTTCAACTCATTACTATAGGCTACAACCGAACCCTTATAGTATACAGAACTCCCTGCTACGGAAGTTACTTTATGCGCAATATATCCTCCGGTGCAACTTTCAGCTGTAACAAGGGTTCTCCCTGAAGATGTGAGCAGTCTTCCAACCAAACCTTCCAGAGGAATATCTTCATCGGCCAGAATTGCATCTCCTAAAATCGTTTTCAATTCAACAAGCTTTCCGGCAATAATTGCGTCAACTCCTTTGCAGTCATCTGTTACAGCACTCAATCTTAATTTTACAATATTGAAGTTTGGCAAATAGGCCAAGCGGATATTTTCAGGCAGGGAATTTTCCCATTCGGCTATTTTAATCGCCAGCGCCGATTCAGGATATCCGTGTACCAGAATCGTTTTGTGTATAATCGACGAAACCGGAAATTTTTGTTGAAGTCCGGGGATGATTGCTGTGCTCATTGCCTGTTTCATCTCATAAGGCACACCGGGCATAGAAACAACAACTTTTCCATTTTTCTCAAACCAGGTAATCGGAGCAGTACCCACGGAATTTTGGATAATAATTGCCTTATCCGGCACCATCGCCTGCAATTTGGTAAGATCATTCATCGCACGGGAACGATGTTTCAGCAAATTTTCTATATTAGCATAAACCTGTTCATCAAACACAAGCCTTGCATCAAAATAACGGCAAAGTGTCTGTTTGGTCAGATCATCTTTTGTAGGTCCTATTCCTCCTGTAAACAGCACGACATCAGCACGACTCAGGGCAAGATCAAGCGCCTCCACAATGTGGTGTTCCTGATCATGAACAGAAGTAATTTGTACGACATCAAAACCTGCCTTATTGAGTTCAACAGCCATCCAGGCTGAGTTGGTATCCACAATCTGACCAATCAGTATCTCGTCGCCAATTGTAATTATTTCTACCTGCATAATTTATCTGTTTTGACGAATCTCCTGATCCGCAATTTCCAGTTGCTCGTACCACTCTGGCCCGAATTTACGTATCAGTGGTTCTTTTAAAAAACGATACAATGGCACTTTCATATTTCCACCCAACTGAATTCCACAGTTACATATATTCCAGCGATGATAATTTACCGCCTGAAATTCGTCATATTTCTGTACTCTGACCGGATAAAGATGACAGGAAACCGGTTTGTAAAAATCTGTCTTCCCCTCCCTGTAGGCTTTCTCGATGGCACATTTGCAACAACCATCATCATCGGTATAGGTAAACACACATTCCCGCCCATTTACAATTGACGTCACAGGTTCATCCTCTTCATCTATATAATACACCCCCTGCCGGTTAATTACCTCCTTTGACTGTTCAGTCAGATCATTCCATATAATGGGTAATATCTCCTGAATCTTTTCAATTTCATCCTCCTCCAGTGGAGCACCTGCGTCTCCTTCAATGCAACATTCCCCTTTACAAACGGAGAGATTACACACGAAAAATTCGTCAAGCAAATCGAGACTAATAATGGTTTCGTCTATTTGTAACACTTTGATATATATAAAACAAAGCGCATCAAAAAGGATTTGATACGCTTTTCAGATATTATTTGGAAATTCTTACTCTTGTCCCTGTTGTTCCTGTTTTCCCTGTTCTGCACCGGCTTCTTCAGTAAAGCCCGGATTAGCCATTCCCGGCTCAGTTTGCTGTGCTTCCTGATAATTTTCCTTAATTTCCGATTCGTGAGCTCCGGTCTGACGGGTATGAAAACCTACTGCAGCCACAGAAAAAACTACCAAAGCAATAACAAGTGTCCACGTTGCTTTTTCAAGAAAGTCGGTTGTTTTACGAACGCCCATAATTTGATTGGATGAAGTAAAACCAGCGGCCAAACCACCTCCTTTAGAATTTTGCACCAACACTAAAAGTGTCAGTAATAAAGAAACAATTACAATCAGAATAATAAAAAAAGTGTACATATTGTGTTTTTTATTTTGAATTTGCGATGATTTTTTCTAAAAATCGAATTTGGTCTGCAAAGTAAATACTTTTTTTCGGATTAATCAAATTTAATTGATTCAATATTTCAATTGCCTGTCTGTATTTTTTTTCTTTGATCAGCTGTTTCGATTTTTCTTCTAATGTTATTGGATCCGGGGATGCTTCATACCTGAAATAATCGATTACCGGAACGGTTATTTTTGTCTGATCCTGCAGTTTATTTTTAACCTGTTTGTCTGGTTCTTCCGTTTTTGTTTCACTCGTCAGCATTGCTCTTGAAGTTTTTAAACGCTCGGCAATCATTCTGAGTGAAAGACGTGCATCTCCTCCTTCCGCTTCAGCAGCATCGAGTAAATCGAAATAGCTGCCGGAAAATTTCGCGTCCCTGACAAAAGTTTCCTGATTCAGCTTTCTTTCAGGATACAGATAGAAGTACAGCCAACGTTGATCAGATGTATAAAGAGCAACCGATGGAATAAGTGATTCGAAGTGTATACTTTCTGATTTCTGCAATGATTTGAGCCACAACAACTTTACCTGATAGAAATATGGATATCTGTCAGTCAGTTCTTTCAAATCCGAAGCAAACCGGCCATCAACCGTTTCAGGATGTGCAATCAATGTCATTAAATCATTCGTCGTCATTTTCAGTATCACTCATCACTTATCACTTATCACTAAGAGACGCCCGATTCGGTCGTCTCTACATCTCGCTATTCGCTATTACCTCTTCGCTATTTTTTTCATTCCTACCACTTCGCCACTGTATCATTATAAATATTATCGGCGATATCTTCGATAATGGTTGTCAGCAGTTCATCCTGTACCTCGGTAATCATACGGTTACTATCAAATGATTGAAAAGCAATATATTTCTTTTCAAAATCATCTTCGGGCTTTTGATTGTTGGTAAATCTTACATTAATGGTCACAGTAAGCTTAGTTTCCGCCGAGTAGGAATCCTGACCAATCGACATCGGAGTCAGGTCGTAACCCACAATTTCTCCCTCAAGATGCAGATCACCTCCGCTCTTCAGCAACTTCAACCGTGTTTGCTTTGTATACTTATCTCTCAGTTTCTCCGAGAATTCCTGTGCCAAAGGAGGATGAATCAATTGTGCCACGTTGTTAAAATCAACAATAGAGATTGATTTGGTTTTAGTATAATCAATGGATGCTCCATTGAAAGTATAAGACACAGCACATGAGTTCATTACAATCAGTAAAGCAACAAAAGCCACATATCTGTTAACCACAGCGGGTTTCAATCTGCTATTCCAGGCCATATTCTTTAATTTTTCTGTACAGTGTTCGCTCGGATATTTTGAGTTCTTCTGCAGCAGCTTTTCTTCTGCCACGGTGCTTTTCAAGCGTTTTTCTGATCATTTGTTTTTCCATTTCCTCCAGGCTGGTCGGCTCGTGTAATGCTTCCACTTCCTGAAACTCTTCTGCTTCCTGATAATTCAGTTCATCAACATCATCATGAAAAGGCTTATTTTTGATAAATTTCTTATCGGCAACAATATCTCTTTCGTGATTTGTGAGAATTATTTCTTTTTTATCCATGAGATGCTGAGCATAATCCACATCAAAGTGAGCCGCCACAGGCTGTTGACCATTCATAATATCATGTACCAGTTTTTTCAACTCATTCATATCTTTTTTCATATCAAACAACACCTGATATAAAATTTCACGTTCACTATTGAAGGTTTTTTGGTCGTGCTGTCCCGAAAATAAAGCGGGCAGGCGTTCCATCTCTTCATTAGGCAAATAGGTTTTTAAAATATTGGAAGATATTTCGCGCTGTTGTTCTATAACGGATATCTGCTCGGTGATATTTTTCAGTTGTCGGATATTCCCGTTCCAATAATAATTCGTCAACATTACCTTGGCATTATCTGTTAGTTTTACCGGCGGCATGCGATATTTGTCGGCAAAATCAGAAGCAAATTTTCTGAACAGCAGAACAATATCTTCTTTCCTCTCCCTTAGCGGCGGCACATAAATGGGCACGGTGTTGAGCCGGTAATATAAATCTTCTCTGAAACGTCCATCTTTTATGGCTTGCTTCATCACACGATTCGTTGCCGCAACGACCCGCACATTGGTTTTCATAATCTTTGATGAACCCACTTTAATAAACTCACCGGCCTCAAGCACCCTCAGTAATCTTACCTGTGTCGAGAGTGGCAATTCTCCAACCTCATCCAAAAAAATCGTTCCTCCGTCGGCCACCTCAAAATATCCTTTTCTATCGCTGGTAGCACCTGTAAATGACCCTTTCTCATGACCGAAAAGTTCTGAATCGATGGTACCTTCTGGTATTGCTCCGCAGTTTACAGGAATATACGGACCGTGTTTCCGGTGACTGTACTGATGAATTATCTGAGGGAAATTTTCTTTTCCCACGCCACTCTCACCTGTTATCAGCACCGACAAATCAGTAGATGCTACCTGTACGGCAATATCAATGGCCCTGTTCAGCAATTCCGAATTGCCTATAATTCCGTAACGTTGTTTAACTGATTGAATTTCTGAATATTGCATATTATAAAAATATCTTCCTGTAATTTTGACATGAATAGCCTGACAAAATTAATGTTTTTCGGAGAATAGACGTGATTTTTTAAGAAAATTAATATTTTATCTACAGTTAACGGTCGGCAGTCGACGGTCTTTAGTCAATTGACAATAGAAACATCAGTCAGACTTACCGACCGGTGTCTGTAGACTGCAGACCGTTGACCGTTGACAAAAAAAACAACCTCCCTTCAGAAAAAAATCCCGTCAGGAGGTTGCGTCATATTACGTCTGGAAAGCGTCTTATGCCTTTGGTTGCCAGAAACAAACTTTTGGAGATTCAATAGCTCCATCTGTTTTTAGTTGCTTCATAGCTTTATCCACTTCTTTTCTATCTAAACCGGTTAACTCAACTAATTTACCGGCGTTTACCGGTTGTCCCGCAGCTTTCATTGCCGCCAACACTTGTTCTTTTGTTTCCATGATGGTAAATTTTTTAAATTATTATTCTATATTTTTACGTACTTGTTTTAAAAATTGTTGCATACGTCCCGAATCTTTATCTTCAATGATATCGAGCAATGTTTTAAGTTCTTTCCTGATGCTATCTAACTGCTGAGGGGTATAGGGATTAAATAAAATTTCCGTGAGTAAATAATCATCTTCCGAAAGCAATCCTTTTGCAATATCCATATGTCTTTTAAAAGTGGTACCCGGGGCTTCCTGAGGTTTCATTACTGAAGCAAAAACCAGTGTTGAAGCAAAAGGAATTGACAATGAATAAGCAATGGTTTCATCATGTTCTTCAAAGGTATATTCAAATATCTTCAATTTCAAAGAACCGTACAAATCTTTAAAAAACGCTTTCCCCATATGATCTGATTCGGCGATGATGATGGCACTCTGATTACTCAGGTTATCAAGCGTGGCAAAAGTAGGACCGAACATCGGGTGTGTTGAAACAAAACGCATACCTGTAGAGGCATAATATTCCTTCAAACCGGTTTTTACAGATGCAATATCTGAAATAATGCAACTCTTTGGAAGATAAGGCATTACTTTCTGAAAAGCATCAATAGTAAATTTTAATGTCACACAATTGATAACCAACTCAGGTTGAAATGCCTTTATTTCATCATACGCTGTCATCCTCAATGTATTAAAAACAAAACGAAGACGTTTGGCGTCGGTATCAAAAAGCGCAACTTCATGCTGAAAGCATAAAACGTCGGTTATAAATGTGCCCATTTTGCCGGCACCCAGCACTAATATTTTCATTATTTATTTATTTTGTTGGAAGGTTTGTCTTTAGTCGACAGTCTTCAGTCTGTATAATATTTACTTTATCTGTTGATAGTTGACAATCGTCTGTTGTCCGTTGTCTGTCGACAAAAATACCAAATTTATTTATTCCCTGCTCAACCCTTTTCAGGTTTTGATTTTACTTTTCTTACTTTTTCCTCCCAAAGCACCCACATCAGGAATATCACCCCGTAATATAAATATTTGAAGAATCCTTCATGAAGAAATTCAAAATTCCTTGGATTATTTTCTATTAATGCGATGATGGCAGTAATTCTGAAAATGTTATACAGATATACAATTACCAGTCCTGCGGGGATATACCACAATTTCCGACGCCAGGGTCCGTAATAAAAGGCTATGATAACAGTAAAAATATACGCTTGTTTAAAACCGGTACATGCCCACACTATCCTTACAGCAACACCATTTGCATAAGCAATAACATTGTTGGGTTCGAGTGTCACTTCGTATCCCAGGTAATACAATACTGCATATACCATATTAGCAATATGTGTCGACATCGCATTGAATGACGCCGTGAGATTCATTCCGAAGAAAGTAACCAAATCATCCGACTCATCGCCCAACATGGTAAATTTCCAGAAAAAATGCGAAACCAACAGAATAACAAAAAAATAAAACACTCCTTTATAAGAAGCAAGTTTCTCAGTGAATTTGATTTTTTTCATTCATGTATTGTTTATAATATGTTATTGACTCTGGCATAAGGAACTTCTTTTAAATCACAAAACTCATGATTAAGGTATTTATAATACCCACTGATGGCAATCATAGCTGCATTATCTGTTGTAAAAGCTACCGGAGGAATAAATACTTCCCAACCAAGTTTTTTCCCATGGTCAATAAATGCTTTTCTGAGTGATGAGTTCGCCGAAACTCCGCCGGCAACAGCTACCTGATTGATTTTTAAATCATGAGCCGCCAATTTGAGTTTTATCATCAGAATATCTACGATGGTCTCCTGCAAGGAAGCGCACAAGTCATTCAGATTTTCCTTTACAAATTCGGGATTGACTTTCATCTCATCCCGAAGCAAGTACAAAAAAGAGGTTTTTAAACCACTAAAGCTATAATTATAACCGGGAATCCGGGGTTTTGAGAATTTGAATGCCTTTGGATTGCCGTTTTGTGCAAGCCTGTCGATATGCGGTCCACCCGGATAGGGCAATCCCATCACTTTAGCACATTTATCAAATGCCTCACCTGCTGCATCATCAATGGTCTGTCCGATAACCTCCATATCTGCATGTGAACGTACCAGAATTATCTGAGAGTTTCCCCCTGATACCAGCAAACACAAAAATGGAAAAGCCGGATGCTTCTCATTCTGATCGCCCTGACTTATAAAATGTGCCTGCACATGCGCCTGTAAATGGTTCACCTCCACCAGAGGGATATTCAGGGCCTGTGAAAAACCTTTGGCAAAAGAAGTTCCGACAAGCAACGAACCCAATAAGCCCGGTCCTCTGGTAAATGCAACAGCTGACAATTCCGACTTATCAATCCCGGCCTGCTTTATGGCCTGATCAACTACCGGTATGATATTTTGTTGATGCGCCCTCGATGCCAGTTCAGGTACCACCCCACCATACTGTTCATGTACAGACTGACCGGCAATTACATTCGACATCAAAACACCATCACATATCACCGCGGCTGATGTATCGTCGCAGGAAGATTCTATACCCAAAATAAGTTTTCTATGCATACTTTATAATCGAAAATTCTTATTTTCAATCCTTTGTGTATTCCAAACAATTTTCTAATTTTGTACAAATTAAACCCCAAAGGTATAAAAAAATCGCTTAAAATATTCATCATTTCTGCCACAGCTATATTGCTATTGCTGTGCACTCCTTTTATCCTGTTGCAATTCAACACGATACAGAACTTTGCTGTCAGCATCCTCACCAAAGAACTTTCAGCATCTCTTCACACTAAAATTGAAATCGGCCATGTAAATTACCGTTTTTTTAATGCCATTCAGTTAAAAGATTTTTTAATTGAAGACCAACAAAAAGACACACTGATTTATTCGGAAAAAATCAATGCAAGCTTTGATTTTTGGCAGTTTTTTCATAAAAAATTTATTTTCAACAACATTGAACTTGACAATGCCTGTATTTCTTTAGAAACAGATAAAAATGGAAAATCAAATGCCGATTTTCTTTTTCAGAAAAAACCCGAGAAATCCGACTCTTCATTCATCGATTTGAGATTAAAAAATCTGAGAATATCAGGCTCCAGATTTTATTATACGAAATTATCTGATACTATAAAGACTTCGTCCTTTAATGCCAATAAACTGCGGTTTAAAGATATCAATGCTGAAATAGCCATATATCTTTTAAATAAAGATTCGATAAATGCTGCTATCAAATACCTGAATGCTAGAGAATCATCAGGAATGGCAATTAAGAATATCCAGACAAAGTTCAGCGGCTCCCACAAAGGAATTCAATTTCCTCAGTTAACTATCCAACTCCCTGAATCGGAGATTAGCTTAAATCATCTGGCATTCAAAACCAACAGTTTTGCTGATTTTAAGAATTTCGCACAAAAGGTTTCCTTTAAGATTCCTGTGAATAACACTGTAATCGCATTGCAGGATTTAAAAGCAGTAGTCCCACAGTTTGCCGGAATGCAGCAGAAAGTAAACATCAGCGGATTAATCACAGGTAAACTATCCAGCCTGCGTTTTCAAAAAATCAAACTCAATACGGGCAAATCATTTGTGCTTGATGGCGACCTGGATGTCAACGGTTTACCCGACATTGAAGAATCTTTTGTCTACGGACAAGTTAAAACTCTGCAAATTACGAATGCCGAACTTCAGGACATTATCTCACAGATGTACGGTAAGCCATTTGTTCTTCCAAAGGAATTCAACAGCCTGGGACTTTTATCCTACACAGGAAATATTACCGGATTTATTAACGATATAGTTGCATATGGAAATTTAAAAACCAATATTGGAAGCATTTCCTCTGATATCTCTCTGAAATTTGAAAATAAGCTGCAGGATCTGACCTATAACGGAACACTCAAAACCTCCGGTTTCTCCCTGGGAAAATACTTCAACGACTCAACTTTCGGAACAATCGCTATCGACCTGAACACCAAAGGAATAAAAAAACACAATCAGGCTATCAGAGGTACTGTTCAGGCTAAGCTATCTGAATTTGAATTTAACTCTTACAACTATAAAAACGCCAACCTTGACGGCAGTTACGATGGCACGGGGTTCAATGGTAAAATTAACATTAAAGATGAAAACATTGAAGCTGATTTCACAGGAATACTTGATTTCAAAAATCCGAAAATTCCTGTTTTCGATTTTGATCTCACACTCAACAATGCCAATCTTTATGCACTTAACCTGCTGAAAACTTATCCTGAGGCACGGGTATCATTTCATGGAAAGACCAATATCACAGGAAACTCATTTGATAACCTGAATGGATTTATGTATCTTGAAAACATCAATTTTACTAATGGGGACAAGGCTATCGATGGAAAGAAAATTGATTTCACTTCACGAACAGATGAAAATTACACCCATTTCAGTATTAAATCAGATTATATAAACGGTTCATTCTATGGAGATTTCAAATACAGCTCCATTGGAAATACTTTCAGAAAAATCCTTGCGAACTACCTGCCTTCCCTTTCACAAAACGGAAACTCCAAAACGTATTTACCAAATAAAGTAAAGGTCGATTTAACCATTGACCATACAGATGAAATTTCTGAATTGCTCGACTTGCCTTATCAACTTGATGGACAATCGACCATCTCCGGAAGAATTGATGAATCAATGAATTTTGTGGAATTTATTGCCCGAATATCAGCGATTAAAACAGAAAAACAGATCTATGAGAATTTAAGTTTAAGGTTGGAAAATAATCAGGAGAAACTACAACTGACCGGCAGAACACAAATGCAGGACAAAAAGTCGGATATACTAAATGTTTTTTTATCAGCAGATGCTGCTCAGGATGCTGTTAATGCAAAACTTATCTGGCAAAACAATCAGGAGATTACCAATGCCGGAGAAGTCAGTACCAGAACTACCCTTAAAAAAGAAGGGAAAAACATCCTGGGTCATGTTAATTTTTTTCCAACTCAGGTCATCATTTCAGATTCGATATGGAATTTCAGGGCATCTGAGATATTTTTTAATTCTGATAGTTTAATCACCATTAACAATTTTCTTTTTGAAAATGAAAGACAGTTTATCCGTATCAATGGTGTTGCATCTAAAACCGACAAGGATAGTCTTACCGTCACAATGAATGATCTGAACCTGGATTATGTCATGCAACTCATACGATTAAAGGGGATTAATTTCGGGGGGCTTGTTACAGGAAATTTAAAACTTTTCAGTCTGTTAAAAAAACCGATTTATCTGGCTGATTTGAAGGTAAAGGATTTTTCATTAAATCATAACATTATCGCCGACGCCACCATTTCTTCCAAATGGGATGAAGTCAACAACAAACTTAATATCAATGGTGAATTTATTAATAAAGCCAATGAATTAGTTGCACTGGCCAGAGGAGTTTTTGTTCCAAAGAATGACTCTTTAGACATTATTGTTGACGCAAAGAAGTTCCCAACGGGTTTCTTAAACCGCTATTTTGAGGGAGTGGCAAGCAATTTCGGGGGAAATGCCGCTGGCGAATTACATATTTTCGGACCAACAAAGAGCATTCTTTTCGAAGGAGACTTAATGGTTACAGATGGTAAGGCAACAATTGATATGCTTAATACCACTTACCGTTTCAACGACCGTGTAAAGCTTAGTCCTCATAAAATCATGCTGAACAATATAAGACTGTCAGATGAGGAGAACAACAGTGCATTACTCAACGGGAACATTGATCATAACGGGACATTTGGTGACATGGTGTATGATGTCAGAATAAATGCCAACAACATTCTGGCAATGAACACAAGCTCTGTAAACGACGATTTCTTTTACGGAAAAGCGTATGTGGGAGGCACGGTGCGTATTTTTGGAAATAAGAACGAGGCTAACATCAATGTTAATGGCGTTTCGCGACCCAAAACCAAATGCATAATGTCAATGGGCACCTCATCATCCGTTTTCGAGAGTGATTTTATTAAATTTGCTGAAAAACGGTTGTCGACCTATACTGATGAGTTCGAAACAAACAGAAAACAATTTGTGAATGAGAACGCATTCAATGTAAAAGTGGACATGCAAATTGAGGTTACCCCTGAAGCTGAAATGGATATTATTGTAGATCCCCGTGCCGGTGATAAAATTACCGGACGTGGTCGTGGCAATATCAGAATTAAATTTGACACATTCTCGGATGTCGAACTGTATGGAACGGTCGAAATGGAGCAGGGATATTATTTATTCACTCTTCAAACCATGATTCGAAAAGAATTTAAGATTAAAAGTGGAAGTACAATTGCATGGACAGGCGATCCATTTGGAGCTCAGGTGAATATTAATGGTTATTATCCTCTAACTGCTTCATTAGCTGATTTAATGGAACCCGAGGAACTTCAACAGATTACCTCCAGGTCTACCGTACCAGTACAATGCCTGCTATACCTAACTGAAGATCTGATGTCACCTGCAATAAAATTTGGAATAGATTTACCGTCCAGCGATGAAAGTATTAAAAACAGGGTAAATAATATCATTAATACAGATGAAATGATGAACCGTCAAATACTGTATTTACTTCTGTTTCATAAATTTTTCACGCCTGAATACCTTAATACAACTGCTGTAGCAGGTGGAAGTGAATTGTATTCCTTTGCTGCTGCCACAGCCAGTGCTCAAATTAATAATTTATTGCAAACCATTCTAAATTCAAATGTTATTTCTCTTGGTTTTGATTGGCAACAAACAAATTTGGAAACCAATGAGGTCAAAGCGCAGATTCTTATCCAACCCAACAACAGGCTTGTTATTAACGGCAATATAGGTTACCGTAATGACATTGTCAATCAAAATAAACTTATCGGAGACTTTGACCTTGAATACAAGCTTATCGAATCAGGTAAATTACGGTTTACTGCATACAACCACACTATCGACCGTGCACAATTACGTGAAGCAAAAACAACACAGGGGGTTGGTTTAATTTACAGGGAAGACTTCAATAATCTGAAGGAGATGTTTGATTATTACTGGAGTATATTTAAAGGTATTTTTGAAAAGAAACCCAAACAGACTGCCGAAAACTAATAACCACATAAAACAACAAAAAGCATCAGGGACACAGGTCGCTTTCATTTTCATAAAAGTTTCCGGCATCCCTGATGCTTTATTTTTCCGAAGGAAAAAAATTAATTATTTCTTTTCCATACGTTTTGCATACCTGTTCATAAACTTATCAACACGTCCTGCAGTATCCACCAATTTAGATTTGCCAGTGTAAAAAGGATGTGATGAGCTTGAAATTTCAAGTTTCATCAAAGGATAAGTTTCTCCATTAATTTCAATCGTTTCTCTTGTATTTACCGTTGAACGTGAAAAGAATGTATCGCCATTCGACATGTCTTTAAAAACAACCGTGCGATAGTTTTCTGGGTGTATTCCGCTTTTCATATCTTATATTTTAATTTTTCTGAATTCTTCCAAATCGGCTTGCAAAAGTACAACAATAAATTTAAATATCAAAAGGATAAGCGGTTTTTTTTACCTGCTTCCTAAAAACAACAACAGCATCCCGATTAATACCCCAAATAAATCAATCATTTTCAGCTTGAGATACCTATCCTTCAACACAATAGCTCCGTAAATAAAAGGCACAATCACTCCGGCACGACGGACGGTACCCAGCACTGAGATGAGAGAATCGGGAAAAGTAAGGGCATAAAAGTACACAAAATCAGCTGCAACCAAAAATACAGAAATGAATATTATGGATACTCTGAATTTGAAAGGCGTTGTTTTCTTTCTGCCGGGATACCATAAAAAAAGCGTGATCATTCCCATCATAGCTGCCTGATAAAAAGTATAATAGGTCTGCACAGCCATATGATTGTACTGTCTCAGCAAATATTTATCAAACAACCCGCTGACAGCTCCTGTAATTGTTGCAATAATAATAAACCATATCCATTTATTTGATCTGAAAGAAAAACCCTCTTTCTTCCCTATAACTGAAAACATAAAAAAAGAAACCAGAGTAAGAAATACACCTGTAATCTGATAAAGATTAAGCTGCTCTTTAAAGATCAACACACCACCCAACACGACCCATACAGGTTGCGTTGCTTTTATGGGAGCTGCTAGTGTTAGTGGCAAATGCTTCATGGCAAAATATGCAAACAACCATGAACTAAGTACAATGACAGCCTTCAGTAGTAAAAATAAATGGGTTTTAAGATCTACTACAGGAACATAAAAAATTCCATCTCCCAGAACCTCTGGATAGATGCGTGATATCAACAAAAAAGGCAACAGAATCAATGAAGAAATTACAACTGAAGAAAACAGCACCGGAACTACAGCATTGTCGTTTACAGAAATCTTCTTACTCACATCGTAAGAACCCAGCAATAATGCCGAAATCACACCAAGAAAGAGCCACATGATTAGTGATAAGTGTTAAGTGATGAGTGATAAATAAACATCGATAGCCCATGGTTTTAACCGGGGGTAATATTATCATTGTATTTATTCAAATATATTTTCAGGGTATCTAACATCAACCAGATACAAGCCGTGCGCCGGAACAGAGACACCTGCTTTGCAGCGATCTTTGGCCTCAATGATGTTACAAAATTCAGACACGGTAATTTTTCCCGTCCCCACATCAAATAATGTCCCGACAATAGATCTGACCATATTTCTCAGAAAACGATCTGCTTCGATGGAAAAAACCCATTCGTCCCCTTTTTTTTCCCATTTAGCTGTTGTTACCACGCAATTGTTGGTTTTGACATCTGTATGCAACTTACTGAAACTGGTAAAATCACTATAATTTACCAATTGCGCAGCTGCAATATTCATCAGTTCAAAATCAACAGGATGATATAACCTTAAGGCCAAATGCTCTTTAAAAACATTTTTCCCCACATAAACATGATATTCATACTTTCTTGACAGCGCATCAAAACGTGCATGGGCCTCAGCTTTCACTTTTCTCATTTCAATGGCTGCAATGTCTTTGGGCAGGATACTATTGAGTTTTCTGACAAAATCATCAGATTCAACCATTGTATTTGTAGTATCAAAATGCGCCACCATCAATCTGGCATGAACGCCGGTATCTGTCCTTCCGGCTCCCACAACATCAATTTCCTCTCTGAGAACAATACGCAAAGCATTGGTAAGCACTTCCTGAACTGAAATGCCATTCGGCTGGATTTGCCACCCGTGATAGGCGGTACCATTATATGAAAAATAAATAAAATAACGCATTACTGGAACACTACGGTTCTGTTTTTATAGGTGAGCGTTTTCCGTTCGATATGTTTCTCTACGGCACGCGAAAGCACAATTTTCTCCAGATCTCTTCCTTTATGTACTAAAACATCTACGGTATCAACATGAGAAATACGCGTTACGTCCTGTTCAATAATAGGACCTGCATCAAGATCAGTGGTAACATAATGACTGGTGGCACCAATAATTTTCACGCCGCGTTCGTGTGCTGCATGATAAGGTTTGGCTCCCATAAAAGCTGGCAAGAACGAATGATGTATATTGATAATCCGGTTGGGATAATGTGATATAAAATCTTCAGAAAGGATTTGCATATATCTGGCCAACACGCAAAATGTAATGCCATTGGCTCTGAGTAATGCAAGTATAGCGGCTTCCTGCTCTGCTTTATTTTCTTTGTTGATGGAAAAATAATGATAGGGTATATCAAAACGTTTTGCTACCATTTCCAAATCCGGATGATTACTGATGATCAGCGGAATCTCCACATGCCATTCTCCTGCAGCATAACGGGCAAGCAAATCGTACAAACAATGAGGCATTTTCGAAACAAAAATCGCCATTCGGGGTTTTGTTTCAGAGAAATACAACCGAAAAATCATGTCGTATCTGCTTGCGAGCAAGGTTTGAAAATACTCCTGAATTTTATCTTTAGGGATCTGAAAGTTTGTCAAATCCCATTTGATACGCATAAAAAAAACTTTTTCCTCCCGGTTTACATACTGGTCAAGATAAAGAATATTACCCTTGTGCTGATTAATAAACTCAGTTACAGCAGCTAAAATTCCGGGCTTATCCGGGCAGTGCAGTAGGAGCACCGCGGTATTGTCATTTAATTTCATCCGATTTCAAAAATTATCAACCTGTGAATTAGCTGCAAAGATAATACATAAGCACAAAAGCGAAAAACAATTTACATGTTCTTAATACTTTAATCGTGCTTCACCCAAATCAGATCTTCAGTTTTGAACCCAATTTCACGGGCTTTACTGATGTAACTGTTTTTTATATCTTCCGGAATCGTCTTATCACGCGACAATATCCATAAATACTCCAGACTTGCACCTGCTATCAAAGCATATCGGTAATCAGGGTCAAGTGCAATCACATTATACCCTGAATAAAAAGGCCCGAAAAAAGACACTTTCAACATAGCCACCGTCGGATCGGCAACAAACTTTGCTTTTCCGCTGGCTTCTTTCCACTCCCCTGTTACATAGTTATAACCCCTGTTGAGCACCTTAATCGTACCATCGGCATTCATACTGTAATTGGCTGTGGTATTGTTCAGGTTCTTTTCAAACCTGAAATCGAAACGGGCAATTTCATACCATTTGCCCAAATATTTCTCTTTTTCAAATGATTTTACAGCCACCGCTCCGGATGGAATTGTCTGGCAAGCACTGAACAGATTACCCATAACACACAATGTAAGAATGGTTTTGAAAATAAGGTTTGATGTTCTCATGACTATTTAAATGAAGTGTAGATGTGTAGATGTGTAGGATGCTGATGATTATGAAAATAATTTTTCAATTCTGTCGGCATAATGCGCTTCAAGTACATTTCTTTTGATTTTAAGTGTCGGAGAAAGGAATCCACCTGGCTGTGTCCACTCTTCACCAACTAACTGCCAGCGTTTTACCTGCTCAAAATCCCCGAAAAATGCATTGTATTTTTTCACTTCTTCCTGAAAACGTTTTAAAACCTGAGGATTTTCAACCATTTCGGCATTCGTGGTGTAAGGAATCCGATGAATACCGCACCATGATTTCAGATATACAAAATCGGGAGAAATGAGTGCTGCTGCAAATTTCTTATTCTCGCCCAGCACAATCATATTCTCAATTAATGGTGATTCAGTGAATTTTGACTCTATCGCCTGGGGATTGACATATTTACCAAATGAGGTCTTGAAAATACTTTTCAAACGTCCGGTAATAATCAACTGTCCTTCAGGCGTGAATTTACCGGTATCACCTGTGTGCAACCAACCTTCTGCATCTATGACTTCAGCTGTGAGTTCAGGATCTCTGTAATAACCCAACATCACATTATGTCCGCGACATAGGATTTCGTCACGTTCACCCAGCTTTACTTCAACGCCCGGCAGAGGCAAACCTACTGTACCAAATTTACGGCCATTTTTGCCACGTTGACTAACCGCAATTACAGGCGAAGTTTCACTCAAACCATAACCTTCAAAAACCGGCATACCGATGGCTGAAAAGAAAGAAGCAATATGTGGCTGAATAGCAGATCCACCGGAAACAACAATATCAAAATTACCACCAATAGCCGCACGCCATTTTGAATAAATCAGTTTATCGGCAATTTTTAATTTTGTCTTCATCCATGAACTCATCCCTTCGAGTTGATATTTTGTTGCCAAATGGAATGCCCAGAAATACAATTTTCGTTGAACAAATGGAAGTTTTTTTCCTGCCAGAAAGAGTTTATCATAAATTTTTTCTAATAATCTGGGAACTGCCGACATCATTGTAGGACATACTTCCTTGATATTCTCAGCAATTGTACCCAAACTTTCGGCATAATAAACCGACATACCCAGGTATTGATACAAATACACCAACATCCGTTCGTAAGCATGACAGAGAGGCAAGAAACTCATTGCTGTCTTGCTCCAGGATGAAGGGGTCATTTTCAGATTGTCGATCTGGCTGACAATATTTTTATGCGAAAGCATTACTCCTTTGGGATTTCCTGTAGTTCCTGATGTATAAATGATAGTGGCCATGTCTTCCGGCTTAATTCCTTCCTTAATTTTCAACACCTCTTCAGCAACAGGATTTTCCTTTCCGAGCTCAATAAGTTGGTCAAGGTATTTGTAGTCGCCATCTTCTTCATCAAATAAATAGATTTCCTTCAGGGTCTTCACATCCGGCATGACTGGTTCCAGTTTTTTACGTAACTCCTTGCCTTCGATAAAGATTAATTTCATCTCGGCGTGATTCAGTATATAACGGTAATCATCCTGGCTGATAGTCGGATATATGGGAATTGAGATAGCTCCTATCTGCATAATGGCCATATCGAGCATATTCCACTCCGGACGGTTTCCACTCACTATACCAATATTATCACCGGCTTTTACACCCATTTTTAACATACCGTAACTGATGTAATTAACCTGATCAACATATTCCTGAATGCTGAATTTTTTCCAGACTCCACCGCGCTTGCAGGCCAATGCGGCATCCTGTAGAGGATAATTTTCAAGATAATTATCCAATAAATCAAATAGACGTGTTACTTTCATATAACTAATATTTTTAAATACTTTAATTTTCAATGATATATAAAAACAACAAACAGATATTTTACAACAACCAACAATAAATTGACAAAACAGTGATTTTCAGACAACAAAAGTCATTACTGTATTATATTGAGCCATCAAAAGTAAAAAAAAATATTGATTATCAGCACAAAATTTCATATTCAGTTAATTTTATAATCATCATTTCCTTTGTAAGTTAATATCTTAAAGTGAAAACAAACATTCAAAATTTACAAAACATTTTCATTGCAATTTATCTTATGAGGTGACAAATATGCGTCAATTTTTAGTAATTTTGCAGGCAAACAGAACAATTAATAAATTATCAAAAAGTACTTCATTTTAATTCCGGCCTGTTCTTACTTCTCACAACAACAGATATGTTAAAAAAACTCAAAGGATATATGATGCCTGTTGCCATGACACTGGGCGGACTGTTTTACCCTTTTTTCGAAAGCCTGACTTTTCTTACCCCATACCTGATTTTTGTCATGTTGTTTTTTGCGTATTGCAATTTACAACTGAAACAAATCCGCTTTACAAAAATGCATGTATTACTGGCCATGGTTCAGATCTTCGGAAGTATCACTTTGTTTTTTCTTATTCAATCTTTTGATTTGACAATGGCTCAGGGTGTCATGATATGCATCCTCGCTCCTACTGCCACGGCTGCACCGGTTATTGCAGGAATGCTCAAAGGGAATGTCGCCAGTCTGACAGCTTACAGTCTGATTAGTAATCTTTCAGTGGCTATTGTGGCACCAATTATTTTCTCATTTATCGGAATTAATCAGGAACTTCCTTTTATCGATTCTTTTTTGAGAATTCTGCAACCGATGTTTTTGTTGTTGCTACTTCCGTTAATATTAGTCATTGTGCTCCGAAAAATCCGGCCTGATATAATTGCTTCTGCCGGTGCTCATGCAGGCGTATCTTTTTATTTGTGGAGCATGGCACTTATGATTGTCACGGGTCGTACCGTCGGCTTCGTCATTCAGGAGTCGGGCGACAGCTATTTCACCGAAATAATGATCGCCACAGGTTCGTTGATCGTATGTATCGCTCAATTTATTGTAGGACGAAAGATAGGTCGAAAATTCGGTGATACTGTAGCCGGCGGTCAGGGACTCGGACAAAAAAACACTATCTTAGCCATCTGGATGGCTCAAACCTATCTCAATCCCATTGCTTCGATCGGTCCGGGCGCCTATGTACTATGGCAAAATCTGATCAATTCCTATCAGGTTTGGAGAATGCGAAAACATCTATAAAAACTTAAAAAACAGACGTTTATACTAATAAGATATAAATATATAAAAAATTAAAGAAATTTTTCTTTAATCACGCATAAATATAAATATTTTATTTAAATTTACTGTCTGAAACACAAGTTTCAAACAACAGTATAAAATACTACTAATCAAACAGATAATCTATTTTTATCAACTTTTTTACATTCAATTTACAAAAAACTCATTTAATTCTCCAATAAAAAACCAACCGCAATACATCAAACGTTATCAATGAAAGAAATTAAATTCAGTCTCGTATACCGGGACATGTGGCAGGCATCGGGTAAATATGTACCCCGCAAAGATCAGTTAGAACAAATTGCTCCCCTCATCATCGAAATGGGCTGTTTCAGTCGCGTTGAGACCAATGGTGGAGCATCAGAACAGGTAAATCTGCTTTTCGGCGAAAATCCGAACGATTCAGTAAGAGCATTTACAAAACCATTTAACAAAGTCGGCATACAAACGCATATGCTGGACAGAGGGCTGAATGGTTTACGAATGAATCCTGTACCTGCTGATGTCAGAGAATTGATGTATAAGGTAAAAAAGGCCCAGGGAGTGGACATTACCCGTATTTTTTGCGGGCTGAATGATGTACGAAATATAATACCCTCCATACAATGGGCCAAAGCTGCCGGCATGATTCCTCAGGCAACCTTGTGTATTACTTATTCTGAGATTCACACTGCTGAATATTATATCAATATGGCAGAAGAGCTTATAGCTGCCGGAGCAGAAGAAATTTGTCTGAAAGATATGGCGGGAATTGGTCGCCCTGTTACACTTGGAAAAATAGTGAAGGCCATCAAAACTTCACATCCCGAAATCATTGTTCAGTATCACGGCCATGCCGGTCCCGGATTCTCGATGGCATCCATGCTGGAAGTGGCAAAAGCAGGTGTCGATTATTTAGATGTAGCAATGGAGCCGTTATCATGGGGAATGGTGCATCCTGACGTAATATCAGTGCAGGCAATGCTCAAAGATGCCGGATTTAAAGTTCCGGAGATCAACATGAACGCCTATATGAAAGCGCGAAAGATGACCCAGAGTTTTATCGACGATTTTCTGGGCTACTTCATTGATGAAAGAAACAAATATATGAGTTCACTACTCGTTGGTTGCGGACTTCCCGGGGGTATGATGGGCTCACTGATGGCCGACCTGAAAGGTGTACATGCAGGTATTAATTCATTCCTTAAGAGCAACAATCAACCTGAACTTTCTGAAGACGAATTATTGGTTAAGCTTTTTGATGAAGTTAAATACATATGGCCGAAATTAGGTTATCCTCCTTTGGTGACACCTTTCAGTCAATATGTAAAGAACATTGCTTTACTGAATGTTATGTTTATCATCAAAGGGCAACCACGCTGGTCGATGATCGACAAAAACTCATGGGATATGATCCTGGGAAAAGCCGGCAAATTACCCGGAGCTCTTGATCCTGAAATCATTGCTTTAGCAGAAAAAAACAATTATGAGTTCTTTACCGGTAACCCTCAGGACAATTATCCTAACGAATTGCCAAAGTTCATTGCCGAAATGAAAGCCAATAAATGGGACAGTGGAAAAAATGACGAAGAACTATTTGAATTCGCCATGCACGAAAAACAATATCGTGAATTCAAATCAGGCGAAGCTAAGAAACGTTTCGATCAGGAACTTGAGAGCGCTATCAGGGAAAAATACGCCAAATCGAACATCAAACTCCCTGACATCAAGAAAATTATCTACCCAGATGCCGAACCTATTGTATCAATGTCAACAGGAAAAGTATTGTGGGAGCTGGACTTTTCAGACAGATCCATCGAACCTGCACATGGCAAACTTATGCACGAAAACGAAATTATTTGCACCATCCAGACCAAATATGGCTTTGAGGCAATTCAGAGTTTTTGCGACGGGCGACTTGTAGGCATCGAAAAGAAACAAGGAGAATTAATCCGCAAGGGTGAAACGATTTGTTATATTGAAAGGGTGAAATCAAGAGAAAAAAGAGCGTAATATTATTCGACATATTTCAAAAAAAGCAGGCCGTAAAATTTAATTGTTTTACGGCCTGTTTTCGAGAAACACCATGATTTTTTATTTTAAAAAATTCACACGATAATTTTGGGTTGAGTGCCTAAATGCGTACCATTCCTTTTTCTCTGAAGGGCATACCTCTTTGGTTGGAGACATCAATTTAAGTAATAGTTTTTACTTTTCCCCGTTTTGTCGCAAGCTATGTTTCACAATTTTCTCACTCATTATATTTTCCTTACTGATAAACCGGTCATAAACAAAAATGCCTGTTAAAACCAGAATTAATGCGATAAAACCTGCCAAACCCGGCACACCCACCAATAAATCATTTCCTCCACTAACAGGTATGATGGAAATGGTAACTGTAGCATTCATGGTGCCATGCAGAATAGCTGCAGCAATAACTGATTTTGATTTGATGGTGAAATATACAACAACGGGTGTGATCAAAATGCACAAACCAACCATCATTAACACACCAAACTGCGGATGTTGCGGATAATTATGCCCCATCAGAATGAGCGGTGCATGCCAAATTCCCCAAATTACTCCAATAAGAAGAGATGCTTTGGCAAAGCTCATGTTGCGAAACTGATACAGCAGAAATCCGCGCCAGCCCAACTCCTCTCCAAAAGCCGCAATACCGTTTACTGTAAGTCCTGCGAAAAGTCCCATCAACAGTATCAGCCAAATCGGGCTAACAGGGAGAGCAGCAATTTGTGTTTTTAATTGTTCAATTTGCTCTGGCGATGTCATGGATGCAAAACGCTCGGCAAGTCCGGTCATTTCAGGGTTGTAAGTCACACCGGGAAATAATAAACTTACACCCAGAGTAACAAAACTTACGATCGGCATAATCAGCCAGGCTGCAAAAAACCATTTATTGATTCTGAAGGAAAGAAGTAAATCGGAACGAAGCTTTTCCCTGAATATCAACTTCTTAACTATAAGAACAGAAATACCCGGAATGAACATATAAATAGTTCCCAAAATGGTATAACTTACATTACCAACAGCCCCACCTGCAAAAAGTTTGTAGATGGCTGCTGTTGAAAAGCTGATAACAAATGTAAGTATCAGAAATAATGTGGTTTGATTAATGCGTTTCATATTTAAAAACAAAATCTTAATGCCGCGTTATAACCAATGCTAAGTTTATTTACTGATATAATATCCGGATTCCACTCGGTATAGTTTTGGTGGAAATCATCAGCGTCAATTTTTACATTCCAGCTAAAAGCAGGTCCGGCAACTAATTCAAAGTGATCACTCAACTTTACACCTATATTGGCTTTCAACGACAAAAAGTGATTAAAATCAAGTGATATATTGTGTTGGGATAATAACTCCGGATTGAAAAAGACTGATTTTCCAAAATCGACATTTGAACCAATACCATAACCTACGAATAACTCATCTTCCAATTCCGGATTCCACGACACCATCGGAAAAGTGTAAAACTCACGTATACCTGTTTTAAAGGCCAGATTATAAGGAAGTAAATCGGTATAACTATATTCGATTGCTTTATAACCATTGTGTTTTACAAATGACAAAAATCCGAAGGGAAGTCCATTTTCAACATCATCAACACTATTAATAAAACCCAATTGCAATCCGCGCAAACTTTTTGCAGAATTAATAAATCCATGTTGCAACCCGCGCACGTCACCTGCTGAATTAATAAAACCGCACTGTACACCATATACACTTTGACCTGTTGAATTAATAAATCCGCATTGAAGTCCGGCAACAGATGCATTCGCTGAATTGATAAATCCATACTGTAAGCCACTAACCTCACCATTCACCGAATTGATAAATCCGTATGCCGCACCCATTAAATTACCACCAATACTATTGATAAAGCCACTTTGTAAGCCTGTAACATTTCCACCTGTACTGTTTATTAATCCGGTTTGGATTCCTCCGAAATTACCGGTTGTAGAATTTACAATACCAATTTGAAGACTGGCATGGTTACCATCAACATTATTAACGAAGCCAATAAGAGGGTAATTAAAATCTGATGGAATGTTGTTTGTGAAAAAATAATACTGAATTTCGTTGCTTTTTGTTGCAGCGTTTTTCTGAGCAAAAGTTTGTGCTGAAATGAGTAAAAGCATTAATAATGCTGATAAAAAAATCTTTTTCATACCTTAAAAAATGTTTTGTGATTTATTTTTGTTAATAATTAAGCACCGATGTTTGTTCGGATTTCGAAACAAAAGTAAATCTGTTGAATCATCAATACAATTTAAATCTATTGAGATGCCTGAATGTCACGATGAATGACTGAAAACAGAAGTTGAGATTAAATTTTTCTAAATGAATTTTACTTTGGTATTCCCCCGAAAAATTTCTTTATCCTGTAATGAAACTTATGCACACCTTCGGGATGCGAAAACATGAAGATGCAATGATTATAAATTGTATTCACTCCGTTTTCCCTTGCTAATTCCAAAGCTTCAGGGGTCTCGGATTGCTGTTGAATCCAGATGTTTTTAATTCCTTTTGAAATGGCTTGTAGCATAATCGATTCTGTTCGTGTTTTGTTCGTCAAAACAAGCAAATGATTTACATCCGAAGGAAGCATTGCAATTGATGGGACACGTTGATTTTTCGCTTCCTGCGGCTCAAAGGCCGGATTAACAAGCCACAAGTTATAACCCAATTTATTCAAATGCTTAGCGACCTGCGCGCTAAAACTTTTCTCGTCGCGTGAAGCTCCGGCGATGGCCATCGTTTTGCAATCGAAAAAATGGTCGATTTTTTGTTTGGTGATAAGTTCCATATATTTCTTGTGTTAAAATTGTTTTAGTCAAAGTTTTTGTTTTTCTTCATATCTTTATTGTAATTCTTCATTATCTTGCCAAACTCCTTGTCTTTCTTTCTTTTTTCTTCAACAGTTGATTGAAAATATGCTTTCTCCTTTTCCATTTTCAGATAATTATCGTAGGAACTTTTGTCCATTGTTCCTTTTTCGAGGGCTTCGAGCACCGAACATCCTATCTCGTTGGTGTGGGTGCAATCTTTGAACTTACAATTTCGGGAAAGGTTGACTATTCTGTTAAAGGTTGTTTCTAAACCATCGGCTGTATCTGCTATGCCGACTTCTCTCATCCCCGGATTGTCAATAAGTATTCCTCCGCTTTCCAGTACAATTAATTCCCTGTGGCTGGTAACATGTCTTCCTTTATTTGTACTTTGACTGATAGTTTCAGTTTTCATGATCGTTTTGCCGCAAAGATTGTTTGAAAGCGTCGATTTTCCAACTCCCGAAGAACCCAGCATACAATACGTTTTACCTGTTTCAATGATGGATTTTACTGTATCATAACCAGTTTGTGTTTCGTTACTGATGGCAACAACAGGAATATTGTCAATCCGGATTCTTATGCTTTCCAGCATTTCAGACAGCTGCTGTTCGTTGATCAAATCGGTTTTAGTAAGTACTACGATCGGCTTTACTTTTGAAGAATAGCAAATGGTAAGATATCTTTCGATTCTGTTGATATTAAAATCTCTGTCAACAGCCTGAACTACAAAAGCGTAATCAATATTGGTCGCAATCATCTGAATCTCACCTACCCGGCCAACTGCTTGTCTTTTAATTGATGACAATCTGGGTAGTATTTTATGAATTATTGCAAAATCATCTTCGTATTTTGTCAAGGCTACCCAATCACCCACTGCCGGAAAATCTTCGCGATTTCTTGCCGAAAATCGCAAATTCCCCGTTATTTCAGCTTCAAACTCGCCTGCAAGAGTTTTAACAATATATCTTTCTTTGTGCTCCGAGATGACCCTTCCCATCTCAAAGTCTTCGAGTTTATTGTCTATTCTTAATTTTTCGAATACTTCATTGTAACCAAGTTCCTCTAATTTCATTTCAGTATTACATTTAAAAAAGCTTATATGTGTATCGGTATGATGCCTGAATATCATTAATAATTGATCCTAAATTGAACGCATAATTACTAAAACAACCCCAAAAAGAAAAATTGAGGTAAAAATCTGTTTATTGTATCGAGCAATAGTATTGGGCAAGTAAATATCAAAATTATCTTTGGTTGAATCAGAGTATTTTCGTGCCAAAATTGTAAGCGGGCATGACATTTTGAATAACAATAGTACCAATCCCTCTATTAACACGATGGCAATTGATATCCAGGTGTAGAGATTGACAGTATTGAAAATGCCACAATATACAACATAAAATATAACAGTCACCATGAATACCCAAATAAGTGAATGAACAAATTTTATAGCCCGGAGTTGCTGAGAATTATTCATTGTGTAAATTTTATCTTATTTGCGTGGATTTATTATTTCGTTAAAAGTATCGGGATTCACCGGACAGAATTTCTTAGGTTGATTCTTATATTTCTCAATCACTTTTATGAGATCTGCCAGAATAATCGGTTTAAGCAAATAATCAATTGCTTTCAATTGAAATGCACGAGCGGCAAGTTCATCGGTAGCTGTAGTGAAAACAATTGAGCAACAAATTTCGACCTCTTTAAAAATGGCAAAACTCAGGTCATCATCCAGGTGTATATCCAGAAATATGAGATCCGGCTCTTCATTCTTTTTAAACCACTCAACTGATTCTCTTACCGATTCAAGCCTGGCTACTACATCAATTTGCGGATCAATTTCTTTTATCATATTTTCGAGCCGTCGGGCTGCAAATACTTCATCTTCAATAATTACTATCTTCATTGTATTTTATATTATTTCCCCTTATATATATTAGGGCCTGTATTATTTACCAACTGAATTTTTGCAATAAACTGATTTTCTGTTTTCCTAAAGGTAGGTACTGTAAGTTTTAGCAACTGATAACGGTTCAAAATATTTTTCAAACCAACACCGGTTGATGCTATCTGCGACGGACGTTCCTGTAAATTATTGATAACATTGAGATAATTATTATCATCAATAAAAATATCAATTACGAGTGGGTTCGATTTAGACATTACATTGTGTTTGATGGCATTCTCAATAAGCAGCTGCATAGCTAAGGGGATAATTTGGTCGTTACGGTTTTTTTCAGGTATATTGAGGTTTACATTTAATTTATCAACGAAACGGATATTAAGCAAGAAGATGTAAGCATCGAGGAAATTCAGTTCCGTGTTTAGGTCGACCAACTCATTATCCTTGTTTTCAAGCACATAACGATATACTTTTGAAAGTTGCTCTGAGAACTTCTCTGCCAGATCGGGTTCGAGTTTTATCAGGGAGGTCAGCACGTTCAAACTATTGAAAAGGAAGTGCGGATTCACTTGCTGCTTCAATACATCAAATTGTGATTGCAGGTTTTCTTTTTGCAAATTAATAAGTTGAGTCTGTGCCTCTGTAAGTCGTTTAGAGCTTTCTTTCACGCGCTTCTCAAGCTGACTGTTTAATTTTTCCAGTTCATTCTTAGCATGTTGAAGCTCTTTTTCAATTTTCAGTCTTTCAGTTATATCTCTGATGACGATAAATCCCGCCGGAGCCCCGTTGTAATTTGAAGTGCGCGCATTGAGTTCCACGGTTATCATTACATTATCTTTCCGGATAAACTGACTTCGGAGAATGTTGCTGAATTGCTCCCCTTTCATTCGTCGACTATGAAATAAACTCAATGATTCATGTTCAGCTTTATCTATGTAATCAAGAAAAGGCTTATCTATCAGCTCATCCATGTTATATTTCATAATATCACACATGGTTTGATTGGCAAATTTCAGTAGTCCGTTTTGAACAATTACAATACCGTCGGTTGCATTCTCTATCAATGTGCGGTATTTCTCTTCACTCTCGCGTAGAGCATTTTGCATAGCCACATGATCGGAAATATCAATTACAACTCCTCTCTGACCAATAGTTTTACCATCAACGATCATAGGTGTGGCTGAAATCATAGCTTCAAACACCTGACCATCAAACTGCTTTAATTTATAGAAGTTCCCTTTAGATGGTATGTTTTGAAAACTCACATTGTTAAAGTTATACTTCATTCTTTCTAACTGTTCGGGAACTACGATACTAAAAACTGAAACGTCAGTAGTTTCATAGGCAGTACCAAATTTTTCACGTCCGGCTTTGTTCAGATATTTCAAATTGGCATTTAAATCCAGTTCATAAACAGTCTGTGGTAACATTTCGGATAACTCCCGGTATTTTTGTTCGCTTTTAGAGAGCTCTTCCTGAATTCTACGGGTTTCTGTTAAGTCATGAACTGTTATATAGCTTACTATTTGTCCGTTAAGTTCAATTACGGATGAAAAGACATCGCCGTTTTTTATTGACCCGTCCTTTGCAACAAACCTAAAAATATCGTTAAGTGTAGATTGGTCACCTTGTTTTCTTTTTTCACTTATTGCCAAACCACGTTCCAGATCATCCGGGAATAAAAGACTGTATGCAGGAATATTATATAGTTCCTGAGGGGTGTATCCAACCATTTTACAAAAAGTATTATTTGCAAATAGTATCTTATCATTGATAATGGCAAAGATGCCATCCTGTGAGTTTTCAATCAATGTTTTATACTTTTCTTCGCTTTTCACAAGCGATACCTGCATTTGTCTTTTTTCTGTAATATCTTGTTGAATAATAACATAACCATCTATATTTCCGTTTTCATCTTTATAAGGAGCTGCAATGGTATTTGCCCAATAAGTTGAGCCGCTTTTATTGAATGTAAGTAATTCGCCCTGCCATTTTTCTCCATTTATAAGACTTTCCACGATTTCTTTACGCGACTCGGGCAAATCGTTATGGTAAAAAAGCTCTCCAACAGTTCGGTTCAACAATTCTTCTTTTGTATAACCCGAGAGTTTTGTAAAACTTGGATTGACATACTCGAACTTAAAATCCTTATCTAAAATAAAAATTGCTCCCGGAGTTTGCTCAAATACCAACCGGAGTTTGTTTAATTCGGTATTTTTTTTACTATGAATGAAGTCGGAACTATTATCACGATTTGCTTTTTCCATATTTATATATCTTCAGTAATGCAAAGATATTTTATATATTATCAAATAACAAAAAATGGATATTGAATCCCGATTTTTGAGCTATGAAGTTCGGTTTTTATGTTGTGAAGTTTAAAGAACATCCCTGAAATTACCCCGGAATTAATGATGAAAATACAAATTAGAGCACGCTTCTCCAAATTATCAGTTTGCATGTTAGCTTGATTTTGACTATATTTGCGTTACTTCACACATAATTATTATTAACGTAATAAATATTTCTACAATGAAACTAATAATAATTGCCAACCGACTTCCTTTGAAAGTCACCAGAAATGAAAAAAAAGAATTGGAATTTGTCAGGAGTGAAGGTGGATTAACTACAGGACTTGATTCGTTGGAAACTGACATGGAGAAGCACTGGATCGGATGGCCCGGAACCATAGCTGACTCACCAGAAGAAGCATTATTAATAAAAAATCATCTGGAGCAATATAAATTCCATCCCGTATTCCTGACTTCAGACCAAATTCAGAATCATTATGAAGGATACAGTAACAGTACTTTGTGGCCACTTTGCCACTATTTCAACACTTTTATCGATTATAACACGGATTTCTGGAATGGATATAAGGAAGTAAATCAGATTTTCTGCGATAATGCATTGAATTTTATAGAGCCTGGCGATATTGTCTGGGTACAGGATTATCAGTTGATGCTATTGCCTCAAATGCTGAGAGATTCGGGTATTGATATGAATATCGGATATTTTCATCATATACCCTTTCCCACTTATGAATTAATCAGGGTGCTACCTCATCGCGCAGAACTTGTTTCGGGCTTGCTGGGAGCTGATTTGATAGGCTTTCACACTCACGACTATATGCGTCACTTTGTGAGTGCCTGTGAGCGGATACTTGACCTGAGCTTCGAACTGGATCAGGTCTCACTGGACAACCGCATTGCCTATGCCGATGTTTTCCCGATGGGCATCAACTATAACTTATACAATGAAGCTCCTTTATTACCCGAAATTCAAAACAAAGCGAATGAGTTAAAGGGTATTTTCGGTGATCGAAAATTGATACTTTCAGTCGACAGACTCGATTACAGTAAAGGCATTTTGTCGAGAATCAAAGGCTACGAGCGATTTTTGGAACTGCATCCGGAATACCACGAAAAAACATCTCTGGTGATGATTGTCGTTCCATCGCGCGACACAGTGGATAGTTATTATGATCTGAAAACCAAGATAGACGAATCGATTGGTGCCATTAACGGTAAATATTCCAGTATCAACTGGAGTCCTTTGTACTATTTCTATCATAGCTTCGATTTTAATGAATTGATAGCCATGTATCACATTGCAGATCTCGCACTTATTACCCCACTTCGTGATGGAATGAACCTTGTGGCCAAGGAGTATGTTGCAGCCAAAAGAGATAAACCAGGTGTATTGATTCTGAGTGAAATGGCCGGTGCAGCAATTGAACTAAACGATGCATTGATCATCAATCCTAATGATACGGATATGATTGCGAATAACATTTGCGCTGCACTCGAAATGCCGGAGGAAATGCAATTGATGCGGTTAAAAAACATGCAACGTAAGATTGCAAAATATAATGTGAATTATTGGGCGAATGGTTTTATCCATCAATTACTGAGCATACGCGAAAACAGGGACAATGTAAATAGTGAACAGATTGATGAAAAGATCATTTCGAACATCAAAACAGCCTATCAGAACTCAACAAAACGTTTGATTATCCTTGATTATGACGGCACTTTATCTCCTTTCAGAAAAAAACCGGAAGATGCTTTCCCCGATACAGCAATATTAAATGTATTGAAAGATTTGGTGGCAGATAGTAGAAATAATGTGGTTATCAGTAGTGGCCGTGATCACCGGACCCTGGAAAATTGGTTTGGTAAATTAAAAATCTCTATGGCTGCCGAACATGGCGCTTATTATAAAAACGCCACAGGCTGGCAAAATAATATTCCGGAGAAGAAACCATGGAACGATGAAATTACCGACATACTAACTATGTTTGTAGAAAAAACTCCCCGTTCGATGATTGAAGAAAAAGAAACCACCCTGGTATGGCATTACAGAAATGTAGATGCCTGGCTGGCTTCATTACGCGAACAACAGCTCATCAATGCGTTGATAGAGCCCTGTACGCGTATGGGATTACAAATCATGAGGGGCAATAAGATTGTTGAAATTAAATCTCCCATCCACACTAAAGGATCAGAAGCAAAACGACTGATGCAACTGGATAATTACAACTTTGTACTGGCCATTGGCGACGACACAACCGACGAGGACATGTTCCGGGCATTACCAGAAACAGCGTACACCATCAAGATTGGAAAACTCTCTCAGGTTGCTCGTTATAACCTCAGTTCACAATCCAAAACACTTCCTTTCCTCCGAAAATTGATGATGCCGGATTAAAGTCGTTCTCTGTACGATTTACATTTGGGCTATGGTCGGATAAACCGCGAAGTTTGAACTTCTTCTGTAAACAACAAAGCAGAATTAATCAATGCCAGATGGGAGTATGCCTGCGGAAAATTACCCAGTTGTTCCTTCGTATGAAAATCCAGATCTTCACTGAACAACCCGAGATGATTGGAGTATTGCAGCAATTCCTCAAAAAGGATACGGGCATCGTCAGTTTTACCTATTGCATGAAGGGCACGTACCATCCAAAAAGTGCAAATCGTAAATGCAGAGGTAGGAATTCCAAAATCGTCGGGATTTTTATATCTGAAATACAGACCTTTGTATTCAAGGTTTTGTTGAATGGCCTCCACTGTGCATTTATATTTTTCATCACTCCCATCAATAAAACCGTAAAATTCCATTAGCAGAAGTGAAGAATCGAGATCATTACTACAATAAGTTTGAGTGAAACTTTGCAGTTCCTCATTCCATCCGTTTATCAACACATCTTCACGAATTTTTTGTGCCTCGGCCTCCCAACGGTCGGCATTATCATGATCATGCAATAAGCGGGCAATATTTACCGCCCTGTCGATCGCAACCCAGCACATCACTTTCGAAAAAACAAAATGCTTTTCCCTGCCACGGATTTCCCAAATACCTTTATCAGGTTTTTGCCAGTCATCAATCACTGTAAAAACAATATTCTTCACAATTTCATACATATCTTCTATATCATCCAAGGTTCCCGGAAAATACTGATAGTACTTGTAAATGACATCCATTAAATAGCCAAAAGTATCGTTTTGCTTCTGATGGTAAGCATCATTACCTATTCTGACGGGCTGAGTATTTTTATAACCCTCCAAATGAGGTAGAATTTCTTCGGTCAGCGTTCTTTCACCCCGGATACCATACATAATCTGAAAGGAATCCGATTTTTTACGTAATATACTTTTAATGAAATTAATGAACCTGTTTGCCGCTCCTTCGTGTCCCACCTGCAAAAGGGTATCTATCGACATAGAAGCATCTCTTAACCAGCAAAAACGGTAATCCCAGTTGCGGGTTTCACCAATGGATTCAGGAATACTGGTGGTAATTGCCGCAAGTACTGCACCACTCCTGTGATATGACATCAGCTTCAGCATCAGCATACTTCTTTCAATGAGGCTGTGGTAAGCGTTGAACTTTCTGGAACGGTTAGACCAGTCGCGCCAGTACAACTTAGTGCGTTGATATTCCAAATCTACCCTTTCATGGTCGATCTTTATTAATTTTTGATTATATGACAACAGAAAAAAACCATTTTGGGTAATCTCTATTTCTTTTTCACCGAGTATATCTTCTTTAGTATAACTTGAGTACAAATAAACACTGTCCTTTTCATTTTCGATCGAACTTATTTTCAAATATCGTGTCTTAAATTCTATGGTAGTATTATCTCTTGCGTAGTTTACTGCCGGTTTAAAATCGACTGTTAACCGTGGTGTACCTTTCCTGAGGCGAATCAAACGGTAGATTTCTGCCGGCAAATAATAACCCTTGATATCACCTGTTTTATAACGGGGCATAAAATCACACACATCAAAAGCAGCCTCATTTGACTCGAATGAAGTAATCAGAATATTGGTATGTGGCTTGTAACACTGTGAGATCTTATAGTTATCATCCACTTTAAAGCCGAAATACCCACCTTTTTTATGGTCCAGAATTTTAGCAAACACTGATGGCGAATCAAAATCGGGGAAACAACACCATTCAATGCAGCCTTCTCCGGATATCAACGCGGCTGTCCGGCAATTGCCAATAACACCATAATTTAAGTTACTCATAATCGATATTTTTTGGGGACAAAAAAAAAGAGACCCCGAGAGGTCTCAATTTGTTTACTGGCGGTATGGACGGGAC
>JAYFPP010000259.1:0-4764 GCA_034927635.1 Paludibacter sp. | reverse complement strand
TCCAGAATTTCACGGTTAGTGAGGATGATATCGCCTGAATCTGATAATCCGGGAATAGGCGGCATAAAAGCTTCGGAACCTGTGCAAATCAACAAATTTTTGCTTATGTACGAATTGCCTGCACAACTGACCTCAACGCCTTCATTACCGCGACCGACAATCATGGCTTCCCCTTTGATCACGGTCACATGGTTCATCTTCATTTTGCCTTCCACTCCGGCAACTAATTTACGCACCACCTTATTTTTGCGCGCCATCATTTTGGAGAAATCAAAGCGGATATTATCGCCAAACACACCGTATTTGTCGCCATGCAACGCATTTTCATAGGTTTTGGCACTGTAAAGCAATGTTTTGGTGGGGATACAGCCTTCATTCAGACAGACGCCACCCATGCTCTTTTTTTCAAACAGCAATACTTTCAGGCCTTTGTGTCCGGCTCTTTCTGCTGCGACATATCCGGCTGGACCACCGCCGATGATTATTAAATCGTGTATTTCCATCTTAATATAATATTTATAAAACCACAAAAGGCACAAAAGAATAACTAAGAAATCACAAAAGATTAAACACTAACACAACTCTTAACTAATATATGTCTCAAATCAAAATGAGTCCAATTCCAACATCTCTATTTCAACTGCAATCTGTTTCAGAAAGCGGGTTGCCTCGCCACCATCGAGTGCCCTGTGATCATAAGTCAGACTTAATCCGATATATGGAACAAAAGCATAAACTCCTTCACCAAGATCTTTCGGACGGGGAACGATGGTGTTTACGCCCAAAATGGCCGACTGTGGCAGATTTATCACCGGAGTAAACATCTCAACACCGTAATTTCCTAAATTTGAAACAGTAAAAGTTGCCGAATCAGCGGCTAATAATTCCGGAGCGATGGCTCCTTTTTTACAACTTCCTGCCACTTCTTTCAACTGATTGGCCAGTCCGGTGATCGATAAATCGTCTGCATTGCGTACTGCCGGCACCATCAAACCTCTTTCCGTATCCACTGCCAGTCCTAAATGTACTTTATTAAAAAGACGCATCGAGTCTCCCAGAAAATGTGAGTTTACATTCGGGAACTTTTTCAACGCTTTGATTACCGCAAAGCAAACCATATCATTCAAAGTAATGTTCGTGGACAATTTGCCTGACTCGAAGGCTTTTTTTGCTGATTTGCGCAGTTCCAGCATGCGACGGGCATCCGCTCCAAGGTGGTGGGTAAGCTGTGCCGAGTTTTGAAGTGAGGCGTGCATGGCTTTGGCTATAAGTTTACGCATGTTCGACAATTTCTTATCTTCATAATCCACACCATAAGTCGCATTCACTGGAGCTACTACCAGATCTGTCGATTTGGTTGTTCCGGATAAACCAGAACCGGCACCCTGAGGTTGCAAACCTTCTTCCGCAGCGATTTTCTTTGCAAGTGGAGTAAGTTTCGGACGATTCTCCAAAGCTGCTTTTATATCCTTTTCTATAATACGTCCTTTCGGACCTGAGCCGCTTAATTGTGTTATGTTGATAACCTCCTTTTCTGCAAGGGCTTTGGCACGGGGGGAAATAAAAGATTGCTGAATCGTTGAATCGTCCCGATAAGTCGGTGTTTCCTTTTCACTTCGATTGAATTGTTGAATTGTTGGTGATGATTCGGTTGATTTGGTCGGTTCAATCGTAGAAGCGTCGGCACCTGTAATATCTGCACCTTTATCTTCAATACCTATATTTTCTAAACATGAATAATCTTCTCCCGGTTCGCCAATCACCATCATGTTCAGCAGCACTTCCACCTCATCCCCTTCATTATAAAAACTTTCCAGCACAACGCCATCAACAGGGGATTCTTCTTCAAATGATGCTTTATCTGTTTCGTAAGCAAAGAGCACATCACCCTTTTTAACAACATCACCCTTTTTCTTTTTAATTTCAGTGATGATGCAACTTTCAACCGATTGCCCTTGTTTGGGCAGAATAACTACTGTAGCCATTATATTATTTACTATTTATCATTTACAACTTACAAGTTTTCAGGCTTATGCTAATTCTGTGATTTTCAAAAATTGCTGATATGCTTCAACCCAGCGTTCAGTATTTTCAGGTACAAATTCATCCAATTGAACCGATTCTCCGATAATTCTCCGCATTTCCTGTAAAGAATCAACACATCCAGCTGCTTTCGCCTGAATCATGATATTACCTATCGCTGTTGCTTCGGAAGGGCCGGCAATGACCGGCATACCAATGGCATTAGCTGTCCACTGATTTAACAGCGGATTTTTTGAACCTCCTCCAATCACATGTAGCTTTTTAATCGGGAAAGGAGCCAACTCTTTTAATTTCCCTAATACATAATTATACTTAAGAGCCAGACTTTCGAAAATACAACGTACAATTTCGGCATGTGATTTTGGCACAACTTGTCCGCTTGCTGTACAATAATTCCTGATTGCCAGCGTCATACTTACCGGATTGGCAAAAGTGATATGATCAGGGTCTATCATCGATTTAAATGCTGGAACCGAATCTGCCATTTGCACCAGTTTTTCGTATGCATAAGTGATTCCTTCTTTCTTCCATTCTTTCAGGCATTGTTCAAGCAACCACATACCGGTGATATTTTTCAGAAAACGTGTAGTCCCTTCAATTCCTCCTTCATTGGTAAAATTCAATTTTGCTGATTCTTCACTGATGATGGGATTCTTCACCTCAATTCCCATCAACGACCAGGTACCGGAACTTAAATAGGCAAAATTCTCATTCTCAGCTGGAACTGCCGCCACAGCAGCACCCGTATCATGCCCTGCAACAGCCACTACCGATACTTTCCCCAGTTCACTTTCTTCTGCAATATCATCTCTCAAAGTCCCGATAACATGACCGGGCATTACGATCTCACCCAAAATAGTTGGTGAAACACCGGCTTTCTCGAGCAATTCATTTTCAAATTTCTTAGTACGCGGATTGAGTATCTGTGAGGTTGATGCAATGGTATATTCCACCACTTTATTGCCTGTGAGCATATATGCCAGCGCATCAGGCATAAATAAGATTTCTTTCGTAGCTTTAAGGAGCGAGTTATTTGCCTGACTCAGAGCAAACAATTGATATAGACTATTGAAATTCATTACCTGAATTCCCGTCAACTCATAAACCTTCTCACGGGGAATTATTTTGAAATATCTTTCAGGAGCATCGGCAGTATGAGGATCCCTGTAGGCATATGGAGCACCAAGAATAGTTCCGTCTTCAGCAATCAAAGCAAAATCAACTCCCCAGGTATCAATACCAATGGATGTAACTTCTACCCCTTCCTTTTTTGCAGCAACCAGTCCTGATTTCAGGGATTCAAACAAAGTATAGATATTCCAGTGTAGGTGCTCACCGATTTGAAGCATCTGATTAGGAAAACGGGTTAACTCATTCATATGAAGACGTCCGTTCTCTAATGTTCCGAGGATGGAGCGACCACTGGTAGCACCAAGGTCGAATGCTAAAAATGATTTGTTTCTCATATTACATTTAAATGTTGCTACAAAGTTATCAACGCAACATGGAAATGTCCTGAGAAAAATGACATTTAAACCTTACTTTTTGTCATTCTTTTATTTCTACATTATTCCTGTATTCTAAAGGTGTAAGACCTGTTCTCTTTTTAAAAAACACCGGAAAATAATCCGGATTTTCATAATTCAGACTATACGCTATTTCTTTTACTGATTGTGAGGTGGTTGAAAGCAATAATTTGGCTTCGTTTAATTTCAATTCTACCATATATTTTGAAGGAGATGTTCCGGTAAACTCCTTAAAAGCTCTACGAAAACCGGAATAACTAATATTCAAACTTCTGGCTATATCTTCAGGTGTTATGCTTTTATAAACCGATTCACGCATAATTACTTTAGCTTTATTCATTTTCTGAATCAGGTTCTCGTCCTCAAAATCACGGGTTTTATCCCGATAATACATTAAACCAAGAATATGCATGACAATACCCGACAAAGCCTGTTGATAACCTGCACGTTCTTCATTGGCTATTTCAATGGCTTTATGGTATAAATCAACGATTCGTTCATTCAAACCGATATTGAAAACCGGCGGTCGGTTGAGAAAGAACCCTTCTTCAACAATTTTATCAATGATATCTCCTTTAAAACCAATCCAGTATTCATTCCAGCCCGATTTTTCGATGGGTTTGTAGCTATGCCATACTCCGGGCATAAGAAAAAACATTTTACCTTCAGTAATAAAACAGGTTTGCCTGTCATTACTTCCAAAAGTAAATACCCCATTTCCATCTGTGATGTACAAAAGTTGGAATTCATTAAGAATGCGACCTTTATCGGGATTGAAATAATAACCTGAAGGGTGATCTTTTGGAGGATAAATATCATTCCCTTCAATTTGCTGATGACCTACCGTCGTTACAGTTAACCCCCATAGTTCATCTTCTTCGGAAGTCACCATATAATTGATATTTCTGTCGGAGTGATTTTGCATAATATTATGATTAATAAGTCTGATCAGCAGGTTACAAAAATATAAAAAATTATTCTTATTCAGACGATAAGCAATTTTTAAAAAGAAAGAGGATACAACCATGTGTATCCCCTATTCTTTATTAAAAACATGTCTCGTCCTGAAATAGCGTTACAATAAAAAGCGTAATTTTATGGAAGAGATTAAAAATCAGTACAGGAAACGAAGTCAAAAGGATTACACATTATCCTTCAAATTATCGTTAGTATCAGAGATAGAACAAGGGAATCT
>JAYFPP010000151.1:0-2858 GCA_034927635.1 Paludibacter sp. | reverse complement strand
GTACGATCCTACACAGGCTATATCATTGATGAAGAAAAAGAATGGGCATTTGCCATTATGGTTAATAATTCTAATGGCAGTTCATGGCAGACACTCAGTGCAATCGAAAACTTTCTGATTGATATCAGTAAAAAATAAATTGTTACAAAATATCATTTTTAGTGCGCAAAAAGTAAAAAAAATTATACCTTTGCAATCGAAAGACTTTGAATTATAAATAGAAAGCCTATTTTTAATACAGGGTGCTTGTTATACAGGCACTTTTTTTTTGACAATAAATCAATCATATCATAAACACATTTTTTTGTAATAGCTATGCAAGAAATTAAATTCTACAGTGGGGAAAACCTTCCCCTCGAATTGCACAAAACACGCATTGTGCAAAAACTTCACCTTGTGCCCATCGAACGTCGTCTCGAAGCCCTTTACGAAGGTGGTTTCAATACTTTTCAGTTAAGCACCAAAGATGTTTTTCTCGACATGTTAACCGACTCGGGAACAAACGCCATGAGCGACAACCAGTTGGCTGCTATGATGCAGGCTGATGATGCTTATGCCGGCTCGCAGAGTTTCGTTCGTTTAGAAAAAGCGGTACGTGATGTTTTAGGCAAACAACTCTTACTTCCTGTTCATCAGGGACGTGCTGCCGAAAATATTATTGCTGTCGCATACGTACATAAAGGAAGTTTGGTACCCATGAATTACCACTTCACTACCGCTATGGCACATATCACTGACAAAGGTGGTCAGATTGTCGAATTGCTTTATGATGAAGCTTATGTTATCAATTCAGAACATCCTTTCAAAGGAAATATGAACATCGAAAAACTGGATGCCATCATCAAACAACACGGTGCTAAAAATATCCCTTTCATCAGGATGGAAGCTTCGACCAACCTCATTGGTGGTCAACCTTTCTCAGTACAGAACCTGCGCGATGTACGTGCCGTTGCCGACAAATACGGCATCAGATTAGTGCTCGACTGTAGTTTGCTCGGAGAAAATGCTTATCTGGTAATCCAGAGAGAAGAAGAATTCAAGGATTCAGATATGGGAACCGTGATACGTACCATGACCGGACTGGCTGATCTATGTTACTTCTCAGCCCGTAAGCTGAGTTCCTCCCGTGGAGGAGGTATCTGCACCGACAGCAAAGAAATTTTCAGAGAACTGGAAGCGTTGGTTCCATTATACGAAGGATTCCTTACCTATGGCGGAATGTCAATCCGCGAAGTGGAAGCTATGGCAGTAGGTCTGTATGAAACACTTGACGAAACGGTGATTAGTCAGAGCCCTTCATTTATCAAATATCTGGTAGAAGAATTACACAAAAAACAAATTCCGGTGATTCGTCCTGCCGGCGTGTTGGGAGTTCACCTTGATGCTATGCAGATTTGCGCGCATATTCCGCAAAAACAATATCCCGCCGGAGCACTGGCAGCAGCATTATTCCTGATTTCAGGAGTACGTGGTATGGAGCGTGGTTCTATCTCCAATCAACGTGACGAATATGGAAACGAAACTTATGCCGACATGGAATTGTTGCGTCTGGCAGTTCCCCGTCGTGTATTTACTTTGTCACAAATTAAATACGTTGAAGACCGGTTGACCTGGCTGTATGAAAACCGCAACCTGATCGGTGGATTGAAATTCAACTACGAACCACCGGTATTGCGTTTCTTCATGGGTAAACTCGAACCTACAAGCGACTGGCCACAAAAGCTGGTAGCGAAGTTTAAGGAAGATTTCGGCGATAGTCTATAAGTAAAAAAAATTCCCCGGCAAAAAAACTGTCGGGGAATTTTTTTACTCAATTTAATTCAACAAAAAGATTAATCTTCCAGTTTATCGTACCAGTTCTTTTTCAGAATTACCGACCCAACTCCAACAATCATTAGGGCAATAGCCAATGAACTATATTGTTTTACCACAAGATAAATAGGAGCTGCAACCAATGCAGTTTGCCAGATGATTCCCGTTGCCACATTGGCCATATCCCTGCCAAAAGCATTGTTCTTCCTGAAATTTGGCTCTTCAGCCACTATCAAATCATAAACCGGCTTCCAGTAACCCCATGGGCGTGTTTTAGCATAGAACTTTTTCAACACTTCCATATCGGTAGGAGGAGCCGAGTAAGTACCCCAGATACAACCAACCAAAGAAAAAACAAGGATTATTGGGAAATAATACAACGGCAGGATGGTATTAACTACCGGAACATAAGGCAAAATAAGTGCGGGAATTAATCCCCCCACCATTCCCCATGCAAAACCCTTACTATTGAAACGCCACCAATGCCACTTCAGAATATTAGCTGCTATATAACTACCATACAACGCCCCGGTTACCCATTGCAAAATACTGTTTACATTTTGTGCAAGTACCCCGAAAAGAATACTTACCACCACCACTACCATACCAACAATCAGATTAGCATTGTTCGATTGTTTGGCAGTTGCTTCCGGTTTAACATATTTAATGTATATATCATTAACAATATAAGCCTGCGCGGCATTGAGGGTTCCGGCGAAAGTCGACATAAAAGCAGCCAGAAGTCCCGCTAAAATCAGCCCGACTAATCCAGCCGGCACCCATGGGTGAGCAATAACTGCCGGCAGCACTAGCTCAAAGTCGACCATCCCGTTGATGGTAATCTGATCCCGTATCTGATCAAAAATAATTAATCCGATGACTGAAATTCCGGCTATCATCAGATAACGAACAGGTAATAATACAACAGAAACAAATCCACTCATCAGGGATGCTTCACGTGGAGATTTTGTGGAAAGCACTTTCTGCATATCAAAAGTAGGGGCTGGTCCGGCCAGACTACTCAGAATCCCTTTCATCAGCACCAT
>JAYFPP010000171.1:0-13334 GCA_034927635.1 Paludibacter sp. | reverse complement strand
ATCCTGAAAATTCAAACATATTCTCCTTACACCGACCAATACTGCACCGATGCAGGCCAGCATTTCTACTACAACAATGTTCAGTACATGAAGAGTAACGGTCAATATGTGAAAAATCAACCAACAGGCACCGAAAATCCTGAATACTCACATTTAACAGTTCTTCCGGGAAGTCAACAGGTGAGAATAATAAATGAAGGCAGCAATAATCTGAATGTGATTGTTTATAATTTACAGGGCATTAGGATTGCCGAACGTACAGGTAGCAGTAATTTCGATATTCCGGTACCTGTAAGCGGTTGCTACATTATCACAGTGAACGACAATACCCAAAGCTATACCATGCGGAAAAAAATTGTAGTTAAATAATAAGTGTAAATGTAATAAGCGAAGTAAAAATGGAAAGAGGCTGAATCAAATAAAAATGATTCAGCCTCTTTTTGAGGTACTTGGCGGATTCGAACCGCCGTAGACGGTTTTGCAGACCGGTGCCTAACCACTCGGCCAAAGTACCAGTTGATTTCGGAGTGCAAAGATAATCGAAATTTTTAATTTAACAATAGCAGCACATCGTTTCAAAGAAATAAAAACTGATATTTTCACAAAAAAAAGTTGCCAACAATGAACCCAAAATCATTGTTGGCAACTTACACAAATCAATTTAATCCTTATTTCGGGGGCGGATTCATCCCTCTTTTATGGTTGGGAACATTCTGTATTAATTCTCTTTTATATGCTTTTTCAGCGCTCAATATCCTGTTTATCACTTCCGGTGCAATTACTTTCTTTAGTTTCAGATAATAATTCTTTTGTATCTGAGCATTTTCGAGTTCAAAATTAACCATGGCATCATTGATGACTTCATAATCAACTTTCACATTGGCATCTTTCTTACGACTATTTTTGAAAGCTGCTCTGTTTTTTTCAATCAGACTCCAGATTTCTAATTCCGTTTCTTTAAAAAGCGGTTCCACCTTCAACACATCTGCCTGCGACAATTTTGCCTTTTCCATTATAAAGCTCCATTTTCGGGCAATGATATCCTCTTTTGAGAAATGGCGTGGTTTATCCTGAGCGGCCAATTCTCCGATAGTGAGTACAATAATCGAAATAAGTATAATTCTGACTTTCATGTTCACTTTAGTTTAATTGTTTTTCTTCTTTTACAGGTGCTTCATTGTAATAATCGAAAAGAATCGACGGATCCGTTTGCGACGAAACATATAACTCATACATTTCAGCCTCATGAGCTTTACGTTGCTGATAAACACTATAAAAAACATTGGCTATTACGAACAGGCCCACAAACATGGCAGCCATATACATCCACGGAGCTACAAGTCTCCTGATTGAAACCGGTCTGGTTTGTATGTTTGCATCCATACCGGCAGCAAAGTTTTCAAAATAATTTTCCGGTACATCGAACGGAATTTTATTTCCTATACTTTTTAAGCTATTATTACTATTTGTTTCCATAATCATTTTGTACGTCTTCTTAGACCAAAATAAAGTTAAAAGGTTTAAAATTAAATTGAATCTTTTAACTCCGAAACCATATTGAATTTATAGGTTTCGTCGGATAAAATCTTCTCTATCTTCTTCACTGCGTGGTGATAAGATGCCTTAAGTGCTCCTGTTGACGTTTCCAGAATTTTTTCCATTTCTTCGTAAGTCAGACTATCAAAGTACTTCATATTAAACACCAGCCTTTGTTTCTCGGGAAGGGTTAGTATAGCTTCCTGAAGTTTCATTTCAGCCTCGTTACCACTAAAATAAGTATCGGCATGCAGCTGATTCAACAGGGTATTTTCAACATCCTCCATGCTCGAAACGTTTTTCATACGTTTATTGGCAAGAAAAGTCATGGTTTCATTCGTGGCAATACGGTACAGCCACGAAGATAAAAGCGCTTCGCCCCTGAAATTCGCCAGGCCGTTCCATGCTTTCATAAAAGTATTCTGAAGCACATCATTGGCATCATCATGTGAGAGCACCATTTTACGGACATGCCAGTAAAGGCGTTCCTGATAAAGGCGCACAACGGTCGAGAAAGCTTTTTCCCTGGTTTTGTGATCGGCTAATTGCGACAATAAATCATCTTCTTTTCCCGACATAAAAATTAATCTAAGTTGTGCATGATCTGATGGCTGAATTGAATATTAGGTTTTTGGAATCAATAGGTCAGACAAGAAATACAAAGGAAGGTTTAATCTCTGATGAATCAATAATATTTTTTTAACTTTAAAACATTTTACAGTTTTTTTTCAGCCCTGATCATTCTGTCGTTTCCTGATATATCTTTTTTCATTATAATATTATCAAAGTTTTTATCCTTAAGCATTGATACACATGCGTTGGCATAATCCCTGTGTATTTCAAAAAACAGCTTTCCTCCGGGATAAAGATGCTGTTGTGCATAAATGGCAATTTTCCGGTAAAAAATGAGCGGGTCATCATCGGTAACAAACAAAGCCTGATGGGGTTCATAATCCTTTACCTGTGGAAGTATAGTATCAATTTCACTTTCAGGAATATACGGAGGATTGCTCACTATCAGGTGATACTTTCTCTCTGCAGTTGTTGTATTTAGTATATCCATCTCAAAAAAAAACACCTGCTGATTGTTTTTTTCGGCATTCAACCGAGCCACATTCAATGCTTCCGTCGAAATATCACAGGCATACACCTCACTTCCGGGTATGAATTTTTTCAGGCTGACAGCTATACATCCGCTACCGGTACCGATATCAAGTATCAACGCATCAGGTTTAGTTTCTTCCGCTATCCATGCTACAAGTTCTTCAGTTTCAGGTCTGGGAATTAATACCGACTCACCGACAACAAAATTGAGACCGCAAAATTCAGTTTCGCCCATCACATACTGAACCGGCATCCCTTTTTTCAGTTTTTCCAAATAAAACTCCAACAAATTCCTCTGATATTGGGAAAATATTGTATTTTTGTTAACTAAAATTTCTGTATAACTGTAACCGGTTATTTTTGAAACAATTAAACGGGCAATGGATGACAGTTCGGGCTCCTGATAAATCGGGGCAAGTTCACTTTTAAGATAATTAATGGCTTGTTGCATGCCTGCAAAGATAATGAAAATGGATTACGAAGAAAAATACATGCATCGTTGTTTACAACTGGCAGCTTTCGGTGGCGCTTATGTGGCTCCTAATCCGATGGTTGGCGCTGTACTGGTAAGTAGCGACAGGATTATCGGAGAAGGATATCATCACAGGTACGGCGAAGCTCATGCCGAACCTAATGCTATCAATGCGGTTACCGACGCCGGACTTCTTAAAGACGCCACCTTGTATGTCAATCTGGAACCCTGCTCCCACTACGGAAAAACGCCTCCCTGTGCCGATTTAATTGTCAGCAAAGGCATACCCCGTGTAGTAATCGGCACCCTGGATCCTAATCCTAAAGTCTCGGGTCGTGGCGTTGAAATTCTCCGAAAAGCAGGGATTGAAGTCACGGTTGGTGTACTTGAAAATGAATGTAATGAATTGAATCACCGTTTTTTTATCTGGCAAAGAGAAAAGCGACCCTGGATACTGCTGAAGTGGGCGCAAACAAGCGACGGATTTATGGATCAACTCAGGACCGATGCAAGCATCAAACCCTTACAAATATCCAATAGTATTACGCGGCAATTAACCCACAAAATAAGGGCGGAACATCAGGCCATTATGGTAAGCACGAATACGGTATTACTCGATAACCCTTCACTTACCGTCAGGAACTGGGCCGGAAAAAATCCGGTGAGGTTAATAATCGACCGTTCAGGAAGGATTCCTCAAAACTTATCCATATTCGATCAGTCAGTCAGAACAATTATTTTTACTGAGCAACCGCAGGAATCTAAAGAAAAAATTGAGTATCAACCGGTCACGTTCGATGAAAACAGTTTAAGAAATATATTGAAACTGATTGCCGAAAAAAACATCCATTCGGTATTGGTTGAAGGAGGTTCAAAACTATTGAACAGTTTTATTGAAGCCGGATTATGGGATGAAGCCAATGTAGAAATATCGGAAGAGAATATTGGAACAGGTGTCCCGGCACCACAGGTAGGAAACTGTGTAAAAAAAGCCAGTCGTTATAATCATCACTGGTGGATCAACTACCAAAATATGCATAAAAAATTCTGACATACATTAAACATGAATAGTCTGATTATCATCCTATTGATTGTATTATATTTGTACATGATTGTCAGCGCCATTTCGGTACTACTGCTCGAAAACAGAAATCCGGTGCGATCACTGTCATGGGTCATTGTACTGGTATTGTTACCTATTATCGGTATTGTTTTATACCTCCTTATCGGCCAGAATTATCGCAAGCAAAAGATTATCTCAAAAAAAAGTATCCGTCACAATACCAAACTTCCAAAGACAGAGTTTCATCCGGAAGATTTTTCAGCGTTTATCGGCAAAACACAATATCTGAACCTGGTTAATCTGTTGAATAAAAACAGTGATGCCCCCGCCTACGGTTTTAATAAAATAGAAGTTTTGGCTGATGGAGAAACGACATTTAACGCCATGTTCGAAGCCATACAAGAAGCTAAGGATCATATCCATATTGAATTTTTCATTTTTGGCGACGACAAAATATCCAATCATCTGAGGGAATTATTGATTGAAAAAGCACGTCAGGGGATTCGTGTACGTATGATTTACGATTACCTTGGCAGCATCGATTTATCGAAGAGATATCTGCAATCGCTTCGTGATGCAGGTGTTTATGTAAAACCCTTTCTGCCATTGAGACTCAGATTACGCAGAAGTAAAATAAATTTCCGAAACCATCGCAAACTACTTATTGTAGATGGAAAATTAGGGTTTACGGGAGGACTGAATTTTGCCGACCGTTATATTTTCGGAAATACATTGGGTAAATGGAGAGATACTTTCGTGAAATTTGAAGGAGCAGTCGTACATGGTCTTCAATCATTGTTTCTGACTGATTGGTACTTTGTGGAACGAAAATTAATTACCGATTTAAAATATTATCCCGAACCCGAAAAATACAGCGAAAATCTTGTACAGATTGTGAGCAGTGGTCCCGATTCGGATTGGGAAAGCATTATGCAGGGCATCGCATCGGCCATCATGTCGTCAGGCAAATACGTTTATATGCATACTCCGTATTTTGTCCCCAACGATGTAATCCTGAATGCCGTATCGATTGCTGCACTCAGCGGAATCGATGTGAGGCTGATGATACCTACAGCATCCGACTCAAAACTTTCCGATGCCTGCACCTTCAGTTATCTTGGCGAAATTCTTGAAGCCGGCGTAAGGGTATATCAGTATAAAGAAGGATTTCTTCACAGCAAAGCCATTGTCATTGATGATTTCATATCTATCATCGGATCGGCTAATCTCGACGAAAGGAGTTTCAATCAGAACTTCGAAGCCAACGCATTTATTTACGATACTGAAACATCCGTCGAGCTCAGACAGCTTTTCATCAATGACCAGGATAACTGCAACGAAATTACACTCGACGACTGGAACAACAGGAAAAGGAGTCAGAAGTTGAAAGAGTCATTTGCCCGTTTGTTCAGTCCAATTATTTAAACAAGAATCATCATATGATAAAATCTATTTTCATTGCAGGTATCGGGGGGTTCATCGGCACGGCGCTTCGTTTAATCATTTCAAGATATGTTCAGTTGAATTACACGACGGTTTTTCCGTGGAGCACCTTTCTTATCAACATATCCGGAAGTTTGCTGATTGGGATCATCTTCGGCCTTACCGAAAAAGGTGACTTTATGTCGCCCGACTGGAGATTATTTCTCACAGTGGGCTTGTGTGGTGGTTTCACTACCTTTTCATCACTTTCCAACGAAGCCTTTATGCTTTTGCAAAACAGGGAGTTCTTCAATTTCTTTTTGTATTCGGGACTAAGTTTTATATTAGGGCCTGTTGCCGTGTATTTTGGAAGATTAATCATAAAATTAATATGATATGGAAAATAAAGCCACTGATTACATCATCATGCGCATTTTTATCAGTTCAACCGATAAATACAAGGATAAATTGCTTTATGAACATATTACCTTCAAAGCAAAAGAATTTGGTATTGCAGGTTCTACCGTTTTAAAGGGCATTTTAGGTTACGGCGCTAGTTCAGTGATAAATTCGTATAAATTCTGGGAGATATCTGAGAAACTTCCGGTTGTCATTGAAATGATTGATAAAGAAGATAGCATATATTCATTTTACGAGACAATAAAACGCGACTTAGAGTCAATGCGTTACGGATGTGTTGTTACAACAGCAAAAATTGATATGCTTTTACATAAATCAGGCAAAAAGCTCGTATAAAAATTCTGTATGACAACTCTGGTCATGAAAGTCACAAAAGATATGAAAAGGATGATTGGGGAGTTATGATTTTTTTTGTACTTTTGCACACAAATAAAAACCACCTATATGCACGCTAATATATTCAAATCCACCATGTTTAACGGATTAATCATGGGGGTGTTATTTTCTCTGAATTTTTTCTTCACAGCAACAAAAAGTGTTTCCCTGCTATTATTCAGTTATTTACTCATAGCCATCATGATTGTAATGATGTACCGAATGGCAAAACGTTACAGGGATAGTGAATGCGGAGGTTACATCAGGTACTGGAACGTATTTAATTATGTGATACTTACATTTTTCTTTGCCAGCATCATCTCCAGTATATTCAAAATTATTTATACAAAATTCATCAATCCCGAATACCTTCCGATGTTATTTGAAGAGAGTATGCGGCAGATCGAAAACAATCGTTCGCTTTTCGAAAGTTTGAGGTTGCCCTTAGATGAAAATTATTACGAAGAACTCGAACGTCAGATGCGACCGGTTAATTATTCGCTGCAAACCATCTGGATGAATATATTCTCAGGTGCCATTATCGGATTGATTCTGGGTGGCATAGTCAGAAAGAATAAAGGTATTTTTGATGACGAAACACCCATCGAAAATCAGGAAAACTAAACACACTTATCACTCATCACTTATCACTCAAAAACTAAAAAAATGGATATCTCCGTCATAGTTCCCCTGTACAACGAAGCCGAATCACTTCCAAAACTGTATGAATGGATAGAAAAGGTAATGAATACCAACAAATTCAGTTATGAAATCATTTTTGTAAACGACGGCAGCACTGATGATTCATGGAAGATCATTGAACAATTGAAAATGGCTCATCCACAACAGGTCAAAGGAATAAAGTTCAGGAACAACTACGGTAAGTCGCCGGCACTCTATTGCGGTTTTCAGGCAGCACAAGGCAATGTGGTTATCACTATGGATGCCGATTTGCAGGACAGTCCCGATGAGATACCTGCTCTTTACGAAATGATCACCAAAGAAAACTACGATCTGGTATCGGGTTGGAAGAAAAAAAGATACGACGCCACTTTATCAAAGAACATCCCTTCAAAAATATACAATGCCACTGCCCGGAAAGTTACGGGGTTGAAACTTCACGACATGAACTGCGGTCTGAAGGCATATAAGAATGAAGTAATAAAAAACATTGAAGTGTATGGCGAAATGCACCGTTACATCCCCTATCTGGCAAAGAATGCCGGTTTTACAAGGATAGGTGAAAAGGTAGTGGAGCATCGCAAAAGAGAATTCGGTGAAACAAAATTCGGCTTGAATCGTTTTGTAAACGGATACCTCGATTTAATAACCCTTTGGTTCTTATCTAAATTCGGTAAGAAACCCATGCATTTCTTCGGTTTGTATGGCAGCTTAATGTTTCTGCTGGGATTTATTGCCGTTGTGGTTGTGGGAGCTGTAAAACTGGTAGCAATTATTAATAATACCAAAGCCACACTTATTACCGAAAGTCCGTATTTTTTCGTAGCTCTGGTAGCAATGATTCTGGGTACACAACTATTTTTGACCGGATTCTTGGGCGAAATAGTTGCCCGTAATTCAAGCGAGAGAAATAATTATTTAATTGAAAAAGAAATCTGACAACTTAATGAGTTGCGATTCTTATTCATAATCCTCATCAAACATGGAAATTTTTAAATATGTACTTCCGGCTTTTATCGTTATGATGACGGCTTACCTCCTGTTCGACAGGATGTTGAATAATGAAGAAAAGAAAAGGAAACATGAGTTGACAAAAAAAAATCATGATACTACCCTACCCATCCGCTTAAGAGCTTATGAGAGAATAATGTTGCTGCTCGAAAGAACAAAACCGGGAACCATGGTGCTGGAAACCATCAAGCCGGGAATGAAATGTATCGACTTTCAATCAGTGATGATTCAGAGCATAAGGAAAGAATTTGAACATAATTATGCCCAGCAGATTTATGTAAGCAACGAATTATGGGAAGCTGTATGCGTTACCCGTGAAAATCTGATAAAACTGGTTAATACTACGGCAGCACATTTCAATCCTGAAGAAAATGCTTCAAAAATGGCTGAAGGTATTATTCGCATATATGCTGAATCGGAGCAGACACCCAGCGACATAGCTATTGACATACTGAAATCGGAAATCCGGAATCAGTTTTTTTTATGAACCACATGAGTCACTTGAGTAAACATAAGTTTTTTATACCGGATTTGAAAAATGCTCATGTGAAAAATATGCCTATCAATATGCGATTTTATTCTATTCTACTTGCTTTAATTATTGTAGCAGTCATGACAAATTCATGTGTGCAGGATGAGACTTGCAGGGAAAATAAAAACATAAAGCTGAATGCCGGATTTTTCACTGCAGGAACTACCACCAGTCTGAATATCGACAGTATAACAATCAACGGCTTAGGACAGGACTCGCTGCTTTATAATGTCAGAAAAAACATTAATAAAATCAATTTGCCATTAAATAAAAAAGAGGATGTCAGTATTTTTGTTGTCCGTTTCAACGCAACGCAGGATACCGTGTGGGTATTACATACAAATTACGATTATTTTATTTCTTATGAATGTGGCAGTGTAATTACGCATAAGATTGATACGGTTATCACGACCAATCATTATATCGAAAGCGTAAAAATTATCAATCACGACGTAAATACAACCGATGTACAGCATTTACAAATATTTCATTAGTCTGCTGCTGTTTGGTTGTTCTTTCGCAACTTTGTATGGTCAGCAGGTTAAAACAGAAAAAAACGATACGTCGAAACATTTTAGCATCAACGGTTTACGGCTGGATGTGGATGTTTCGCCGGTGGTGACTACCTTTCTGAACGGAGGCGGTATGTTCAGCTACGAGGCAGGTATTCAGATGGATATCAATAATAAATACTATCCGGTTTTCGAATTAGGTTATGCAGGAGCCAACAAAAGAACTGCTTCGGAAATAAACTATCAGGGAGATGCTTTGTTCTATCGGGTGGGAATTGATTTTAATCTGATGAAACAAAAAGAAACAAAGAAAAAGCTGAACAATGTATTTCTTTTCGGCGGCCGACTGGGTTTCTCACGTTTCAATTACGATCTTACGGGCATTGAGTTGACCAACGACTATTGGGGTACGCCTGAAGTAAAACAAATGACTGATCTTGATGCAAGCAGGTTATGGTACGAAATTGTTGCAGGTATCAGGGTCGAAATTGCAAAAAATATTTTTATCGGCTGGACAGTACGTTCAAAGAATATGCTGACTACCGATCAACCCGGCCAGTACAAGCCCTGGTACGTTCCGGGCTTCGGCATCAACACCGATAGCGGAGTATGGGGCTTTAATTACATGTTAGGATATAAATTTTAAACTATAAAATACTATTATGATGATGAATTCAATTGACACATTAAACCGGACAGCTGATAATATCCGCATTCTGGCAGCATCAATGGTGGAAATAGCCAAATCCGGTCACCCTGGTGGTGCTATGGGAGGTGCCGATTTTATTAATGTGCTGTACTCGGAATTTCTGGTATATGATCCGAAAAATCCGACATGGGCGGGTCGCGATCGTTTCTTCCTGGATCCGGGACATATGTCGCCAATGCTTTATTCTGTTTTGGCTTGCTCCGGAAAATATACCCTGGATGAACTGAAGCAGTTCCGTCAGTGGGGCTCTCCTACTCCCGGCCATCCTGAAGTGGATATAAAACGTGGGGTTGAAAACACTTCCGGTCCGCTCGGACAGGGACATACCTATGCTGTGGGTGCCGCTATTGCGGCTAAATTTCTGAAAGCACGCTTTGGTGAAGTGATGGGACAAACCATCTATGCTTTCATCTCCGACGGAGGTATTCAGGAGGAAATTTCGCAGGGTGCGGGACGTATTGCCGGTCACCTCGGATTGGACAACCTTATTATGTTTTATGATTCGAACGACATTCAGCTGTCGACCAATACCGATGCAGTTACCAGCGAGGATGTGGCCATGAAATACAAAGCCTGGGGATGGAAAGTCATCGAAATCAACGGTAACGATGCTGCTCAGATCCGTGCAGCACTTACCGAAGCAAAAGCTGAGAATGAACATCCCACCCTCATTATCGGTAAAACAATCATGGGTAAAGGTGCTCTGAAAGCCGACGGTTCAAGCTTCGAACGTATGTGTGCCACCCACGGCATGCCGCTGGGCGAATCAGGTGCCTCTTATGAGGAAAGTATCAAAAATTTAGGGGGTAATCCTGAAAATCCTTTTGTAATCTTTGAAGAGACAAAAGCATTGTACGCTAAACGTGAAGAAGAACTGGCTGTCATCCTGGCACAAAAATATGCTGCCGAAGAAAAATGGGCGAAAGAAAATCCGGCGCTGGCTGAGAAATTAGCTATTTTCTTCTCTGGTAAAACTTCAGTAAACTGGGATGCTATTGTGCAGAAACCCAATCAGGCAACCCGTGGAGCATCGGCAGTGGTATTAGGAGAACTGGCCAAACAGGCTGAGAATATGATTGTGGCATCGGCCGACTTATCCAACTCCGACAAAACCGACGGATTCCTCAAAAACACTACCGCCTTCAAAAAAGGTGATTTCAGCGGCGCCTTCCTTCAGGCAGGTGTGGCCGAACTGACCATGGCTTGTGTGTGTATCGGTATGAGTTTACATGGGGGCGTTATTGCTGCCTGCGCTACCTTCTTTGTGTTCTCCGACTATATGAAACCTGCCATTCGTATGGCGGCCCTCATGGAACAACCTGTGAAATTCATCTGGACACATGATGCGTTCAGAGTGGGCGAAGACGGACCTACCCACGAACCTGTGGAACAGGAAGCTCAAATCCGGCTGATGGAAAAACTGCAAAATCACAACGGACATAACTCCATGCTGGTATTGCGTCCCGCCGATGTGGAAGAAACTACCATTGCATGGAAAATGGCTATAGAAAATACACACACTCCCACCGGATTAATCCTTTCGCGTCAGAACATCAACGATTTACCTGCTGCTACCAGTCGTAAAGAGGAAGCTAAACAGGCCGAAAAAGGAGCCTACATCGTTTCCTGCGATGGAAATCCCGATGTAATCCTGGTGGCTTCAGGTTCCGAGGTATCTACACTGAACGAAGGTGCTGCCCTGTTACGTGCCGAAGGTATCAAAGTCAGACTGGTTTCTGCTCCTTCCGAAGGTTTGTTCAGATCACAGCCGGCTGCCTATCAGGAAAGTGTACTGCCTAAAGGAGCTAAAATATTTGGTCTTACAGCTGGATTGCCGGTTAATCTCGAAGGTTTAGTTGGCAGCAATGGCAAAGTATTCGGATTAAGTTCCTTCGGGTTCTCAGCACCCTACAAGGTATTAGACGAAAAGCTCGGATTTACCGGACTGAACGTGTACAATCAGGTAAAAGAGATGCTATAATCTTTAGTCTAAATAATGAAGTGTGAAACACAGAACAAACAATTCGGTGTTTCACGCTTCACTTTTATATCACAATGAATCTTTCCACCATTATTATTATCGGTATCGGGCTGGCCATGGATTGTTTTGCCGTTTCAACAAGCAAAGGAATCTGCGCCAAAAAATTCAAATGGAAATATGCTTTCAGAATGGCATTTCTGTTTGGTTTTTTTCAGGGAATGATGCCTCTCATTAGTTTTAGTGCGGGTTATTCCTATGCTTCGGACATCAGGGCCTTTGATCACTGGATTGCTTTCGGCTTGCTGGCTCTCATAGGCATAAAAATGTTGTACGAAGGTTTTACCCAGCCTGTCGACCCCGACTGCCGTTTGGTGAAGCATCCCTTCCGGTGGAAAACATTGATCACCCTTGCCTTTGCTACCAGTATTGATGCACTGGCTACGGGCGTTATCTTTATCTCCCAGCCTGAATATATCTGGCAGGCTGTTGGCCTTATCGGTATCATCAGTTTCATTTTTTCAATCTTCGGCTTCTGGTTGGGAGTCAGGTTCAGAAAACGTTTCAATTTCAATGTTGAAGTGCTTGGTGGCTTAATTTTAATCGGCATCGGCATAAAAATACTTCTTGAGCATCTTTATATTACTGATAAAATTCTTTCATGAAAAAAATAATTCTTCTATCTCTTCTTTGTTTGGTTTCTGTTTATCATTTTGCAGCCAGGCCTGATTATCAATACGAGTTATATGGTTTTATAAGAAATGATTTTTATTATAATTCCCGTTTGAACGAAGAGGTAATCGATGGTATCTTCCATCTTTTTCCAAAACCGGCCATCAACAATAATGCGGGAGAGGATGAAAATGCCGTCCCTCAGGCTGAAATGATCAGCGTGGCTACCCGTCTGGGACTCAATATTAAAGGCAAAACCATTGCCGGAGCAAAATCATCGGCTAAAATTGAAGTCGATTTTGCGGGTTCGGGCTCCTACTATTTTTTAATCCGGCTACGTCAGGCATATATGCAACTCAACTGGGATAAAACCTCGCTTCTAATTGGTCAAACCTGGCATCCCATGTTTGGCTCTGTTGCGCCAACGGGAGTATCCTACAACGCCGGAGTTCCTTTTCAACCTTTCAACAGAAGTCCGCAAATAAATATCAACTACCATATTACCCCATCCCTCCGACTGATAGCTGCTGCTGTTTATCAGATGCAATATACTTCTTCGGGACCGTCAGGTTTTAGTGCCGAATACATGAAGAAAGCTGTTCAGCCTGATCTGTTCGGAGGAATTGAATATAAAAAAACGGCGTGGACAAGCGGTGTGGGTATTGACTACAAAAGATTAAAACCCAATCATAACTATATCTCCTCCCTTAGTGCTATCGCTTATGCACAGTACATCAAATCATTGTGGCAGATAAAAGCGAAAGCACTCATCGGTCAGAACCTGAGCGACCACCTGATGCCCGGCGGTTATGGAGTAAGTAGCAGCAGTAATCCGGGCGAAAGGGTG
>JAYFPP010000135.1:0-2252 GCA_034927635.1 Paludibacter sp. | reverse complement strand
GGTTTAAAAAGGAAGCCGGACTAAACGCATTTACTATGTCACCACAAAAATGGATTGAAGCAACCAGTGCAATAGGCATGATTTCAAAATCCGGACGTTATGGAGGCACTTTTGCACATAAAGATATTGCATTCAAATTTGCTGCCTGGATTTCAATTGAGTTTGAACTATATTTTATTAAAGAATTCCAACGGCTGAAAGAGGAAGAACAGAAACAAATCGGTTGGTCAGCGAAGCGGGAACTGGCAAAAATAAACTATCATATTCACACCGATGCTGTAAAGCAAAATCTACTACCGGCGGAACTTACAAAGGAGCAAATTAATTATGTTTATGCCAATGAAGCGGATGTGCTTAATGTGGCTCTGTTTGGTATTACAGCTAAACAATGGCGTGATAAAAACCCTGATTTAAAAGGTAATATCCGCGATTATGCAACTATCAATGAATTAATATGCTTGTCAAACATGGAAAATATCAATGCAGTATTTATCAATGATAACTTATCACAAAAAGAGCGATTACTAAAACTTAATCAGATAGCAATTCAACAAATGAAGATTTTGCAGGATTCAGATAAGCGTAAACTCATCAATTTCTGATTTATACAAAAAGGACTTCTCACTTATTAGAGTGAAAAGTCCTTTTTTGGTAGCGGGAACGAGAGTTGAACTCGTGACCTCCGGGTTATGAATCCGACGCTCTAACCAACTGAGCTATCCCGCCTTGTTTTGCGCGTGCAAAGATAGGTTTTTCCGTCGAATTGACCAAATATTTTTTAGAATTTTGGTTTCATTCCCAGATGATACATTACGAATGACCACATATCCGATTGTGCATCAATAATTTTGCTTATAGGCTTACCTGCTCCGTGACCGGCCTTTACATCGATTCTGATCAGGGTAGGATTTTTGCCGGAATTAGCTTCCTGCAATGCCGCTGCAAATTTAAATGAATGGGCCGGTACCACACGGTCGTCATGGTCTCCGGTCATTATAAGTGTCGCAGGGTAGTCGGTGCCTGGTTTAAGGTTGTGTAGCGGTGAATAACCCAAAAGGTATTCAAACATTTCTTTACTTTCTTCGGAGGTGCCGTAATCAGTTGCCCAGGCCCAGCCAATGGTGAATTTTTGGTAACGCAACATGTCAAGTACGCCTACTTCAGGGATGGCTACTGCATATAAATCAGGACGTTGTGTCATACAGGCACCTATTAAAAGTCCGCCGTTAGAGCCACCGTTAATAGCTAATTTCTTCGATGATGTATAATCTTCGCTAATCAGGTATTCTGCAGCAGCAATAAAATCATCAAACACATTTTGTTTTTGCATTTTTGTGCCGGCTTTGTGCCAATCTTCACCATATTCACCACCACCACGTAAGTTAGCAATGGCATAGATACCTCCCTGCTCCAGAAAAGGAATTCTTACGGCACTAAAGCCGGGCAACAGGCTGATATTGAAACCACCATAAGCATATAGCATTACCGGATTCTTACCGTTTCTTTTCATGCCTTTTTTGTAGGTGATACTCATCGGTACTTTTGTGCCGTCTTTTGAAGTGTAAAACAATTGTTCGCTTACATATTCTTCTGAATTAAAGGAAACCTCTGATTTGCGGAATAACTCAGCTTTATTCTCAGCCACACTATATCGATAAATAGTAGGAGGGAAGGTAAATGATGTAAAGGTGTAAAATGCTTCATCTTCTTCCATATCGCCTGATATACCGACTGTCCCGATGGTAGGCAATTTAATTTCATACAATTGTTTGCCATCGGTGTTATAAGCATATAAATGATGCGATGCATCTTTTACATATTTTACAAATAACTTTCCTCCGAGTATGGATACCGTTTCAAGTACATCTGCCGTTTCCGGTATAACTGTCTTCCAGTTTTCCAGCTCAGGTTTAGCTGGATCAAAAACCATCAACTGCTGGTTTGGTGCCTGATAATTGGTCAATACATAGATTTTACCCTGATAATGATCGATGACGCTGAAATCGGATTCGAATCCCGGAGCAATCTGTACCGGCTTTGAATCAGCTTTGGTGAGATCTTTGATCCACAAGGAATTTCCTGAAGTTGATTCCGTTTCAACAATGAACAGGTATTTTTCATCTTCCGAAACTCCTGCTCCGCAATTTCTCAGGGCAAATTGTTTGTTTTCAAAAATGATTTTGTCCTGCGACTGATTTTGTCCCAGTTGATGATAAAATATTTTGTGGTATTCGTTTTTACCTGAATACTCT
>JAYFPP010000110.1:0-14524 GCA_034927635.1 Paludibacter sp. | reverse complement strand
TTCGGGATGCGTAAAATATCAAGAAAATTAGTGGACGGATACTACAAAATGTGTCTCAACAATGAAGTGCTTTTTCAGATGGGTCCGCTCGACCAGGGCTTTTGGCCTGATGGTATCTATACAGCACCTACCGACGAGGCTTTGCGCTTTGATATTGAAAAAACAAAAGCCTTTGGTTTCAATATGATACGTAAACACATCAAAGTAGAACCACAACGCTGGTATTACTGGTGCGATAAATTGGGTATGCTGGTGTGGCAGGATATGCCTTCGATGAACTCATATATTGATACCCGACTACGCCCTGTGCCACCGCGCGAAGACGAAGCGTACATACGGGAACTTGAAGCAATGGTTAAAACACATATGAACTCGCCAAGTATTGTATCGTGGGTGGTGTTCAACGAATATCAGGGCGCTCATGCCGAATCATTTGTGGTACAGCAAACAAAAAGCTGGGATGCCAGCCGTCTGGTGAATGTGGGCAGTGGTGGGCCATTCAACGATGCAAGCGATATCCGCGATTTTCACAATTATCCATCACCGGCCTCTCCTGATAAAAGAAATGAGCAGATTCTGGTGTGTGGTGAATACGGAGGTGTCGGCTATTATGAGCAGGGTCATATATGGAGTGAAGGAAATCCTTATGAAACTGTGAACAGTCATGAAAAGTTACTGGAAAGATACAGTTTATACGGCGATATGCTGGTGTATTTTAAAAGTAATAAAGGCCTTAGTGCCGGTGTATATACGGAGATTACCGATGTCGAAATGGAATTGAATGGTTTGATGACCTACGATCGTAAAGTGATAAAGGGAAATACCGAAGATTTTTATGCTGTCAATCAACGTATCATTAACGAATACAGGTACTATACCGACATTGTTTCAACTTCCGAAGAAACAGCTCAGAACTGGAAATATACGACGACACAACCATCATCCAACTGGTTAACATCAGGCTTCGATGATTCGGCATGGACAAATGGTGCCGGCGGATTTGGTACCACCGGCACGCCCGGAGCTATCATCGGAACTGAATGGAAAACCAACAATATCTGGTTGCGTCGTAAATTTACTTTGCCGGCCAATGCGCTTGATACCGGTGCCCTGATGCTTAAAGTGCATCACGACGAGGCTTGTCAGGTCTATATCAATGGAGTGAAAGCCCTTGAATTGACAGGTTATACCGGAGGTTATGCTTTTTATGATATAACCCCGGCTGCCCGTGCAGCTCTGATTCCGGGAGGTGAAAATACCCTGGCGGTTCATTGTAGTCAGACTACCGGAGGACAATATATCGACGTGGGTTTTTCAATAATGATACTTTCGCAGCCTAACGCAGTAAAAGAGTTAAAAAAAAAAGCGTTAAACATTTATCCAAATCCCGCTAAGGATATTCTGAATATAGAAAGACAACAACCTGACATTGAGATTGCCGGAATTTACAATGTTATGGGGAAATTAGTGAAGTCACCGGGTGTTTCCGATAGTGTTATCGATTTGTCGGACATGGCAAAAGGAGTGTATTTCCTCAGGGTGAAAACCGGAGGATCATATGATACTCTTGCTTTCATTAAGAAATGATGTTTTGGATTTCCGAATAGATTATCGGGTAATTAAATGGAATTTTAAATCCATGAAAAAAAGTTTTTTATCAATATTGTTCCTTGTTGTGATTGTCGTACCGGCGCTTGGTGCCGAAAGTGTAAGCTATGCTAACCCGGTAATTGCACGCAGTGCGCCCGACCCGACGGTTATTCGCGCAGGCGATGGATATTTCTATTTGTACGCTACTGAGGATATTCGTAATACGCCGATTTTCAGATCTCAAAATCTGGTCGACTGGACATTAACAGGAACTGCTTTTACGAATTCCACCCGACCCACTTTCGAACCGAAAGGCGGACTTTGGGCTCCCGATATAAATTATATTAACGGATTATATGTGTTGTATTATTCCATGTCGATTTGGGGTGGTGAGCAGACCTGCGGTATCGGTGTGGCAACTTCTCCGAATCCTCAGGGACCGTTTACCGACAGGGGAAAACTTTTCCGCAGCAATGAAATAGGTGTGCAAAACTCTATAGATCCGTTTTATATCGAGGATAACGGAAAGAAATACCTTTTCTGGGGCAGTTTCCGTGGTATCTATTATGTTGAGCTGAGCGACGACGGTCTTGCCCTGAAAAATCCGGCGAGCCCCCAACCCGTGCAAATTGCGGGAACAGCTTTTGAAGGCACCTATATTCACAAGCGTGATGGTTATTATTACCTTTTTGCTTCCAGAGGCAGTTGTTGTAATGGTTTAAGCAGTACCTACCAGTTGGTGGTTGGTCGCTCGGCATCACTCACCGGGCCTTATCTCAGCAAGCAGGGCGGTGCGATGATGTCGAATGCTTATACACTTGTGGTAGGCTCCAACAGCAGATTCGTGGGCAACGGGCATTGCTCCGAAATTGTACAGGATGAAGCGGGAAATGACTGGATGTTTTTCCATGGCTGGGATGTGAATAATTCGGACAATGGTAGGGTTTTGCTGCTGAATAAAATCAGTTGGGACCGAAGCGGCTGGCCATATGTTACCTCTACTTCTCCCGCTATTACTGCTGATGCACCGGTGTTCGGACCAAGCGGACTGAACGACATGTCCGATGAGTCGGTACAGATTCAAACAGAAGGAGATGTGGTAACATTTAAGTCATTACGACCTGTTTCGGCAAGGATATTTACGGTGGGTGGACTGATGGTTAAAAACTTAGGTGAAGGCGATTACTTTCAGATACATCTTGTTCCGGGAATTTATTTTGTTCAGTTAAATACAGAAAGCGATTCGATGGTAAAGAAAATCGCTGTAAGATAACATCCGGTTAAAAAATTAACCTGATGAAAATGAGTTGAAAATTACTTTGAGATTTCTATATAACTTAATCAATACAAATTTAATTAACTGTAATTTTTTTTATCAACTAAATTTTTTAATACCATGAAAATTAAAACTTTACTTCTAACCTGCGCCCTGCCGCTTTTTACGTGGCAGAGCTTTGCACAATCGCCTGTTACTGTGTATTCAGGTGCATCAGTTCCAACCGAACAGGGATGGAACGAATTAAAACTCGACGCAACGATCAATGATCTTGCTGCTCCCACAACGCTTACCGCTGAAGGCGGCGTGTTGAAAATGACATCTACCAATGCAGCCAACCAGTTTTCTCAGAGAGGGTGGTATAAAACGGGTCTTAATTTCGACCTCGGCACAGGCTTCACTCTCGAAGTTAAAGCCAAAGTTACAGCTGCCGATAAAACCGGCGCTTTCAACATTCAGGGTTATGACAAATCCGGTAAGGGTTTCCGTATCGGGATATTAAGTAGTGCCCTGACAGAACAAACGAATCCTTTCGCAGCCACCACCACCATAGCTAATGGTTTGGCCAACAACGACGGTTTCCATATTTTCCGTTTTGCTTTCTCGCCTCTTGGCGTTGCCGCAGTTTACCGTGACGGAGCACTTCTCGGAACATTCCCGCTTTCAACTTTCCAATTCGATAATATTATCGAAAACGGTGGTTTCGAAGATGCCGAATATCCTGATTTCATGACAAATGGAATCATGTCGCGTGTAACGGATCCCAAACTGAAACGCTACGGAAATGCCGGTCTTGAAATGAATAGTAACGGCATGGTTACCGACTATGTAAATAATGAAAATGCACATACACGCGAAATAGCTGTAAAACCCAATACACAGTACGACATTTCCATTACCCGTCGCCGTACCTCCAGCGAACCATGGGCATGGCGCGATATGGGAGCATTCTACGATTTTAACAAAGGCTGCCTCGGTCTTAAAGGAGTAAACGAAGATGGTCGTAATGAAGCAGGACGCCCGATGTTTGCAAGTGTAAACGATCGTTACTGGCAGGTGCATAACCAAACATTTACCACGCCGGCTAATGCAAAAACCGTTCGCTTTGAGTTTCCGGCATGGACGCGCGATAATAGTAAAAAAACAGTTGCTTCTTCTTTCGATAACTTTACCTTCCGCGAAAAACCAGCGATGGCAATATTGCCAAATGTAACTCCTGCCACTTTCAAACTGGCACCTACCTTCCACGAGGGATACGTAAATCTTATTGAGAATGGTGGTTTCGAAATCGATTCTATCAACAACGACGGTACGCCTTACGATTGGGCTTTGGCAAGTGCCGGTGGCGACAACGACAATGTACCTGTTGCTGTCAATCCTTTGTGGAACGGAAATGTGCGTATTCAGGATAAAAATAAACCTGATGATTTCAATAGTGGTGATGAACCTTATGCACACACCGGAACTTCCTGTTTGCGTTTTTCTACCATCAATATGGATGGACAGGGTAAAGCCCGTAATTTTGATTTCACGAAGGAACTGGAACCTAACAAAACTTATCGTTTCAGCTTCTGGCACCGCAATCCGAGATGGAATGACTTCGGTTGGTTGTTGGTAAAAGTGGGTGATGGTAATCCTATCTGGGGACACCGTACCGGCGATCGTGCCAATAAATGGATTCCGGTTGATGTGGTTTTCACAACTACCGAAACAAATAAAACCCTTCATCTTTATACCATATCGGATGCACATGGCGACTGGTGGAATCAGTATATCGACGACATGGTGTTGTATGAAATTCCTCAGGGAACAGCACGTGATCCTCAAATTGATGGAAAAACAAACCTGATTGCCAACGGCGATTTTGAAGATGTTACCATGAATAATGACGGAACGAGCTACAATTGGGCATTGGCATCGCAGAATGAAAATAACGATCATAATTTCCCGATGGCTTATAACGAAATGTGGGGCACCTGGCTGCGCATTCAGGATAAAGAAAAACGCGGTAGTGATTTCTGGGGCGATCGCGATGATACCGGTTACGACTGGGCACACAGTGGCACCAAATCTGTACGCTTTACCTTTCTGGATAACTGGAATGAGGCTCGTGACTTTGAAGGATTGTCTGGTGATACAATTCCGGAAGCTTATCGTTTGAACATGAATTTCAAAAAGGAACTTGAACCCAATAAGACCTATACATTTGTCTTCTGGATTAAAACTTCCTGCTGGAACGACCGCGGCTGGTTCCATGTGGCTAACGGGGATGTGAAGGTGCTTTCAAAAGAAATAACCAACCATTATATGAACTGGTCACGCCAGTCGGTTACTTTCTCAACAACTGCCGATAATCATACACTTCGCATGTATACTGAATTTGGTGGCTGGATGAATATCTATCTCGATGATCTCTTCCTGTTTGAAGAAGCAACGCATGTACCGGCAGAATTTACCGGCCAGACTTATCTTGCTTTCGGAAAATCTACAGGTACCTCAAGTACAGATGTTGAAGTGGAATACATCAAAGTAGATACCACCGGTTCTTTCATACGTACTGCTATGTTCGATTCTAACGGTGGTACGAAGGTAGCATCACAGGTTGTGAATGGTACTGTAACCGAACCTGCAGCTCCTGCCAAAAGCGGTTATCGTTTTGCAGGATGGTATTCAAATCTGGTGCTGACTACTACCTACAACTTCAGTACTCCTGTTACGAATGATATTATTCTTTATGCAAAATGGAACGAAGAATATACCATTACCTTTAATCTGGATGGTGGTACGGGCATTGCCGATAGTACCTATACAGTCGAAAGTGCAGCAGTTGTGTTACCTGTTCCAACAAAAACAGATTACAACTTCTTAGGCTGGTACGACAACAGCGAACTGACAGGTAGTGCTGTAACATCAGTACTTCAGGGAAGTACAGGAGATAAGACCTTCTGGGCAAAATGGGAATTAGCTACCAATGTGAACGATGTACAGAATGCTTCGTTGAAGTTGTATCCTAATCCTGTTACTGATGGATTATTGTCGATCGACAATATCCCATCAACCGGCAAAAAGATAGAAGTGTTCAGTGTTATCGGTACTCTCGCAGGAGTTTACGATATCAGCGGAAGTAAAACTGAAATTGACCTCTCTGCACTGCCTACCGGCACTTATATCGTAAAAGTTGACGGAAAAACTGCAAGAATTTTGAAAAAATAGTATTGCGCATCTATCCCTGTCCTCTCTGACCGGAGGGCGGGGAACTAATATCACGGTATCCAGTTTTAACCGCATTGGACATAAAAACTAAGAACTAAGAGTTAAGAACTAAGAGATTGAGTTAGCTCATGTGACTAATGTGGTTTGATATTTAAATTGAACCGTAAATTTAGCTGAAATATGATAGTTGTAATGAAAAAAGTATCAACACTCCTCACCCTGTTTTTTTTACTTCTGTATTGCGGAATCTTGTCGGCAAAGGTTCCATCTGCCGGGAAAAATTCTTCCGGATATACCAATGCAGATATCCAGATGGCATATGATGCCTTTAACAAGCAGTTTCTTTCTCCTTCATTAGGAATATATTATGAGAAATCAACACAAAACGGGAAAGTTGCTGCCATATGGACTCAGGCAATTCTTGTGGACATTGCTGAAAATGCTTATCTGAGGACAAGGAGTCAAAAAGATAGTTTGCTCTTCAGAACACTTCTGGAAGGAAACCGCAGGTATTACGATCACTATAACTGGGACAACGGCAAAGTCTGGTTCATCTACGACGACATCATGTGGTGGGTCATCACGCTGGGGCGTACTTATTTAATTACCGGTGAGGAAGAATGGCTCCGGCTCTCGCAAAGTGGCTTCGAACGGGTGTGGTCGGGATCAAAAATACTAAAAGATAACGGCAGTTATGATCCTGTACGCGGAGGTATGTACTGGGCATGGAACCAACAACATCCCGAAGGAACGCCCACATCTTCGATGGGAAAAATGGCCTGTATCAATTATCCGACGGTTATAGGGGCTATGACCTTGTTTGAGGCTACCGGCGATTCAGCCTACTTCAAAAAAGGTCAGGAGGTTTATGCCTGGTCGCGCAGTAACCTTTTTGATAAAGAAACCGGACGCGTGGCCGATTCACGACATGGTTCGGGAAATCCTGCATGGAAAATGCATGTGTACAATCAGGCAACCTGTATCGGAGCCGCAGTTATGCTTTACAAGGCTACCGGCAATAAAATGTATCTCAATGATGCGGTGTTGGCTGCTGATTATACGAAAGCGATGAGTGGAAACGAATTCCTGCATTTCGAAAACGGAATCGAACAGGGCATTTATCATGCGATTTTTGCTCAGTACATCATTCGTCTGGTTGAAGATGGAGGACAAAGTCAGTACTTGCCATGGTTGCGTGCCAATATCAATGCCGGCTGGAAAAACCGACTGAAAGAAAATAATATCACTTATAAAGATTATGCCAATCCGGCTCCCGGCATTGAAAAAATCGAAAGCTATGATGCCAGCGGTATACCCGCTTTGATGCAGGTGATATCACCGTTATCGAAAAAAAAGAAATAATATTTCACCACATTAGTCACATGAGAAAACATTTGTTTTCATAAAAAAGATGCCATGAAACGCACAATTTTATCAGGACTTCTTTTGGTTGTTTATATAGCTGTTTTTGCACTGACTCCCATCAACAACAGTGCACTACAGTTTAAAACCAATCTCGAAGGATTAACTACGGATGCCGGAAGCTGGACTGTTGATGCCAACGGTTTGACAGGCAGTAATCTGGCCGGCGATGGCTTCGTAGTTTCAACCACAGCAGCCGGACGAAATTTTGTGTATGAAGCTGATGTGCAGTTCAACAACAACAGCGAATCGGCGGCATCGCTCGTTTTCGGAAGCACCAACGACCTTGTTAACAAGAATATGTATGTTGCCAATATCCACATTCATAATGGGGTGACCCGCTTGTTTAAATTCCAGAAAACCGGATTGCGCGGACAGGAGGCTTTTGATTTGGTGGCGCAACGTACGGTGGCTATTCCTGCCGATCGCAAATTTCATCTGAGCGTCACCGTTATCGACAAACATATTGTGTATTCGGTTAACGGAGAAGTGGTGGCCAATACTGCTGATTATACGATGGGAAGTGTTATGGGACAAAACGATGCGTTTACCGGACATTATCCCGGACTGTTGTCGTGGAAGGCCAATTGTACCTACCAGAATCTCAATGTTACTGAAATAACTCCCGCTACCGATCCGCAGTTGAAAAATCTTTCGTTGCAGGCATTGAACGGTAGTGTCGAACATAATGTGGTGTTCGATTCAACCCAATATGTTTCAATCACTTCTGTTACGAACGAAACGCAACAGGTGGCACTCAATTACGAAAAGATAAGTCCGCAAACCGCTGTTGTGGTAAAGGTGGGTAATACCGTATACCCTGATGGTATTGTGCCTCTGAATGTCGGAAATAACACGCTTACCCTCGAATGTACCAATGGAAATGCCAAAGTGCTGTACCGCATCATCGTTATCCGGCGCAAGGCAGCTGATTTGTATTACAAGGAATTCGATCGTCCGCAATACCACTGGTCGGTCAAACAATGGTGGACCAACGATCCTAATGGAATGGTGTATTACAATGGCGAATGGCATTTGTTCCACCAGTATTATCCCGGCATCGACTGGGGTCCTATGCATTGGGGACATAGTGTGAGTACTGACCTGATTCACTGGACCGAACTTCCGGTGGCCCTGTATCCTGATGAATACGGAACGATGTTCTCCGGTTCGGCGGTTGTGGACGAAAACAATACTTCGGGTTTGTTTAAAAACGGAGACGGAACACCTTCGGCAACAGGAGGTATGGTACTTATCATCACTGCTGATGGGAATGGAGAACGGGTAACCATTGCTTACAGCAAGGACGGCCGTCATTTCACCAAACACGAAGGAGTGTCCATCGACTGGACCGAAGATCCGATCGACGACCGTGCTTTCCGCGATCCCAAAGTGTTCCGCTATCAGAACAAATGGTTCCTTGTGATTGCCGGTGGACCGCTACGCATCTATTCTTCGGATAATCTTATTAACTGGCAAATTGAATCTACTTATACGAATATCAATACAGAATGTCCTGATTTCTTCCCGTTGGAAGTAACCAACGGCCAACCGGGGGAACGCAGGTGGGTACTCAGTCGTGGAGGCGTGGGCTACAAAGTCGGCGATTTCAGGCAGGTAAACGGAAAATGGACTTTTGTGCCTGACGCGCAGTATGGCAGCAGCGATGGTATTATGAATTTCGGGAACGATGCATATGCTACTCAAACCTACAGCGTTGGTAATTTCGATGTGCCGCAGCGTGTCATCGAGATCAGCTGGCAAAACTTCCGTGCTTCGGGCATCGGAAAAGATAACGGCAACAAGACTTTCAACGGACAGATGACCCTTCAGAATGAGTTGTCGCTCTATAAAGATACAAACGGAAAATACCTGCTGCAACAGACACCGATTACCGAATATGCTTCGTTGCGAGATTCGGTAAAGGTCGTAACAATTGCCAATCAAAACGTAAACGGTACGCAAAAAGTAAACTTCACCGGACAATCTTATGAAATTGTAGCGGAGTTTGATATTACCAATGCTTCTGAAGTCGGCTTCCGTGTACGTTCGGGTAATGGTTATTTTACGAAGGTTGGCTATAATGTGCTTGCAAATCAGTTTTATAACGATCGTAGTCGCGCCGGTATTGGCGGCTATCGCGATAAATTCACTCAAACTGCTCCCAAAGCAGCGGTAGTGGATGGAAAGTTGAGGATGCGCATCTTTGTGGATAGGAATTGTGTCGAAGTCTTTGGAGCCGACAATACGGCGCTTGGTTCAACGCTGATTTACCCGGCAGCAGGCTGCGATAGTCTGGAAGTTTTCTCCACCGGAGCCACTTCAACCCTTAATGCTCAGATTTTTCCTTTACACAGCATCTGGAATAACACTGCGACGGCTACACCCGATCACAAAGATTATACTCATTTAATTATGTATGGTCAGAGCCTGTCAACCGGTCATGAGGCCGGTACCGCCCTTTCTTCTGAGAATATTCAGGGTGTGAATATGCTCGGGCAACAGGTATGGTTCAATTACGGCAACTACGATTACACCGAGATCAATCCGCTTATCGGACATCCGTCATTTGTAATGGGTGGTGACCTTTTTGAACCTGCCATCATTGGTGCCGCCAATCATCTCCGTCTCAAAGGACTGGAAAATAATATAATTACATCTTCAACAGGTGACAGTGGAAAATCCATAGAGGATCTTTCTAAAGAATCGCAGGTGCATCGGTTGTACGGCGTTTATACACAGGCACTCAGTTATGGAAAACAGGCAGCTGCGCGCACTCAGTCCACCATTTCCTGTCCGGCCATCTTCTGGCTTCAGGGCGAATGGAACTACACTCAGGAAGGTAGCGGACTGACCTCAGGTTCAAAACCTGATAACACGAAAGCCGGATACAAGAATTTGCTGCTCAAACTTAAAAATAATATGCAGGACGATGTGCAACGCATCTACAGTCAGACCGAACGGCCGTTGTTTATTACCTACCAGACCGGTGGACAATATGTTCGCGGCCGAACCGTCGAGATAGGTATGGCGCAACTGGAAGCAGCTAATGAACACGACGACATTGTTTGCGCCGGCCCGGTGTATCAAATGACCAACTACAATCACGGTCACCTCGATGCCAATGGATACCGATGGTACGGCGAAATGCTCGGGAAAGTGTACAATAAGGTGAAAATTCAGGGAGAAGACTTTATTCCCCTGCAACCAAAAAACATTCGAAGAGACCCGAATGATGCAAAAAAAGTAACCATAAAGTTCCATGTGCCGGTACCACCTTTGGTAATCGATACCAAAACAATGCCTCAGATTGTTGATTACGGATTTCTTATCTATCATAAACGGGCTACACAAACTATTACTGCCATTCAACTCATTAGTGATGACGAAGTTGAAATTACCTGTGCTGCTGATCTGACCGAAGATATCGAAATTACTTATGCCGGTCAGAACGCCAACGGGCAGGGCAATCTCCGCGACAGCGATCCCTATCAGGCAATGTTTACTTATGTGGATATTGATCAAAAAGATAGAAATGGTAACTATATCTATCCCCGTAGTAATAACAGGACTTTGCGTCCCGCTTACGAACCGCGGAATGTACAGGGAGAAGTTATTTATAATCAGCCATATCCGCTATACAATTTCAGCGTGGGATTTTATTACCGTTTGCCCAAAGGACAAAATGAACTTCAGATAATTTCAGGAGTAAAAGAGGTAAGTGTAAAAAAAAACGATTTAAAGATCGTTCAAACCGGTAGTCTGGTTAAAATTGTTATGCCTGCTCCCGAAGCGGTAACCCTGAAAATTTTCGACCTTACAGGTAAGCTGATAAAAGACTTCGGTCATCAGCTACAATATACTTTTTCGCTGGAGTTCCTGAGTAAGGGCGTATATCTTGCTCAGGCAAATACCAACTACGGAACGGTGATCAGTAAAATCAGCCTCTAATACAGGTTATTAAAAAAAAGAAAGTAAATTTTTAATTCAGAAATAATTATTAGTATCAATGAAATCTTATCCAGTTATTCTTTTAGCAGGGATTCTTATGTTGTGTTCCTGTGCAATCACCGAGAAACAATCAGAGTATAAAAACAACCTGCGTCCGCCGGCTTATCCACTTGTGACCATCGATCCCTACACCAGTGCCTGGGCGTTTACCGATAAGTTGTACAATGCTCCGGTGAAACACTGGACAGGGAAGGATTTCCCCCTGCTGGGTGTGATTAAGGTTGATGGTAAAGCCTATCGTTTTATGGGGAAAGAATATCAGGATATGGAGATTGTTGTTCCAACTTCTGAAATGGGGAAATGGGAAGGAAAATATACGACCCGGAAACCTTCAGGACAATGGACAAAAGAAAACTTCAATGACGCAGCCTGGAAAACGGGAGAAGGAGCCTTCGGAACCATCTCGGAATATACTGAATCGACGGCAAAGACCGATTGGATGGAACCATATATCTGGGTACGTCGTGAAATAATTTTACCTGCCGGGGTGAAGGATAAAGAACTTTTCCTGATGTACAGCAACGACGACGATGCCGAGTTTTATCTCAATGGTGTGAAAATTCTGGAAGGTTGCAAATGTTGCAATAAAAACGCCATTATCAGAATCCCTGATGAAGCTATGAAAACCATCAAAGAAGGAAAAAATATATTGTCGGCTTACTGTAATAATACGGTAGGGAATGGTTTGCTCGATTTCGGAATGCTTACTGCACAAAAACAAATGGAACAATTCAAAGATACAGCCGTTCAGAAATCGGTGGATGTTCAGGCTACTCAAACCCATTATGCTTTTACCTGCGGCCCTGTCGATCTGAATATTACATTTACAGCGCCTCTGCTGATGGACGATCTGGATTTGCTTTCGCGTCCGGTAAATTACCTGAGCTATACCACCAAATCGAATGATGATAAGAAACATGAGGTGGAAATTTATTTCGAGGCTTCTACCAACTGGGCATTGAATACTCCTTATCAGAAATCAGCGTCTGAAGTGATAGAACGCGATAACCTGGTTTATCTCAAAACCGGTAATGTTGAACAGAAAGTGTTGGCAAGAAAAGGCGATGATGTACGTATCGACTGGGGTTATTTTTATCTTGTGGCTGAAAATGAGAATGTGAAGTATTCAGCAGGGGATAAAAAACTGAGTTTAACTAAAAATCTGGGTAATACCAGCAATGCTTCCGGCAAAATCATGCTGGGTTACGACGATTTATATTCTATTCAGTACTTTGGAGAAAACCTCCGTCCGTACTGGAACAGAAAAAATAACAAAACTATTTTTGATGTTTTTGCAGCAGCTGATGCTCAATATAAGTCACTCCTGAATAAATGCAACGATTTTGATCAGCAATTGATGGAAGATGCACGTGAAGCAGGTGGTGAGAAATACGCCGAACTTTGCGCACTGGCTTATCGTCAGGCAATTGCCGCACATAAGCTGGTGGAAGCTCCCAATGGTGATTTACTCTTCCTTTCGAAGGAAAACTTCAGTAACGGTTCTATCGGAACGGTCGATATTACTTATCCTTCTGCACCGCTTTTCCTTTTGTATAATACTGAACTGGTGAAAGGTCTGATGAATCATATTTTTTATTACAGCGAAAGCGGCAGGTGGACCAAACCTTTTGCCGCACATGATGTGGGAACTTACCCTATTGCAAATGGTCAAACCTATGGCGGAGATATGCCGGTCGAAGAATCAGGTAATATGTTGATTCTGGCCGCCGCTATTGCTTCAATGGAAGGGAATGCCGACTATGCTGCTAAACATTGGGAGGTGCTCACTACCTGGACCGACTATCTTGTAAAAGAAGGGCTGGATCCTGAAAATCAGTTATGTACCGATGACTTTGCCGGACACTTTGCCCACAATGCCAACCTGTCAGTCAAAGCTATTATGGGAATTGCTTCCTATTGTTATTTGGCGGGAATGTTAAAGAAGAACGATATAGCCGAAAAATATCTGAGTATTGCAAGACAGATGACGGATCAATGGATAAAAATGGCTGACGCAGGCGATCATTACCGTTTGACATTCGACCAACCCGATACATGGAGCCAGAAATATAATCTGGTTTGGGACAAGCTCATGCATATGGGTATATTTCCGGATAAAGTTGCTGAAAAAGAAGTTGCTTATTATCTGACCAAACAAAACAAATATGGATTGCCGCTGGACAGCCGCGAAACCTATACAAAATCCGACTGGATTATGTGGACAGCAACTTTGAGCAACGATAAAGCAACCTTCGAACAATTTATTGCGCCACTGCACAAGTTTATGAACGAAACAGTTTCACGTGTGCCAATGAGCGACTGGTACTGGACCGATAAACCCGAACAGAGAGGTTTTCAGGCCCGATCGGTTGTAGGAGGGTATTTTATCAAGATGCTGGAAGGGAAGATGAAGTAGGATAACAGAAGCCACAACTGATTTGTATATTGGTTGTGGCTTTTGTTTAATTTGCAATGGTTTAATGACCTGATAAGGATAACATAAAAAATAAAGAAGATGAGTAAATTTATTAAATACCTGATTGTTTTCATTCTTTTTGTATTTAATCCCGTGTCATCGTGGGCAATGCAAAAACTTCCCCTTGCCGACCCCTTTATTCTTTATCACAACAATCAGTATTATGCCTATGGTACTTCCGATGCCAACGGCATTGCGGTGTATACTTCCGATGATCTGAAATTCTGGTCCAAAGCCTCCCGTCTGGCTTTGCATAAGGACAATTCCTATGCCGACCGCTGGTTCTGGGCGCCTGAGGTGTATTATCTCAACGGACAGTTTTACATGTATTATTCGGCCGATGAGCATATTTGTGTTGCTACGGCAAAATCGCCGCTGGGCCCTTTTACACAGGAAGTACAGCAACCGATGTTCGCCGAAAAGGGAATCGATAATTCGCTCTTTATCGACGATGACGGCAAAGCCTATCTCTTTTTTGTGCGCTTTACCGATGGAAATGCCATCTGGATGGCCGAACTGGAAAATGATTATAAAAC
>JAYFPP010000244.1:0-13356 GCA_034927635.1 Paludibacter sp. | reverse complement strand
AAATTTTTGCTAACTTGCGCCGCTAATTCGGAGAGGTGCTCGAGTGGTTGAAGAGGTACGCCTGGAAAGCGTATATACGGTGTGGAATCGTATCGAGAGTTCGAATCTCTTCCTCTCCGCAAATTATTAAAAATGAATGTTTTGATCAAAAAAAACAAGATATAATCATAAAAATAAAAAAGTAAAAATTCAAAAAAAAAGTAAAATGAAAAAGGTATTTGCAATTTTCTCAATCGTGGCACTTTTCACTTTTGGTACTACAGTGAATGTTATTGCTCAGGATTCTATTCAAGCTGGACAAACTGCCGACACCACAGTAAGTGAAGTGGTTGAATCTACAGATGTTGTAGAAGAAACAGGTATGCACAAAGCATTAAAACAAAAATTCATCGAAGGGGATGCCATGTGGATGGCTCCGGTTGCTTTCTGTTTGATCTTAGGTTTAGCTTTGTCAATTGAACGTATTATCTATTTAAGTTTATCATCAACCAACACCAAAAAACTGTTGACCAACATCGACGAAGCATGGGAAAAAGGTGGTGCACAGGCTGCAATGGAAGTATGTCGTAATACACGCGGACCTGTAGCTTCAATCTTTTATCAGGGACTTTCGCGTTATGACGAAGGAATTGAAGTGGTAGAAAAATCAGTTGCTTCTTATGGTGGCGTTCAGTTAGGTTTACTCGAAAAGAACCTCACATGGATTTCTCTGTTTATTGCTCTTTCTCCTTCTTTAGGGTTCCTTGGAACAGTAATCGGGATGATTCAGGCATTCGACAAAATTCAGCAGGTAGGTGATATTTCTGCAACCGTTGTTGCCGGTGGTATCAAAGTAGCCCTTTTGACAACAGTATTCGGTTTGATCGTTGCGATGATTCTTCAGGTATTTTATAACTATATTTTGACACTTATTGAAGGTTTAACCAGCGATATGGAAGACTCTTCAATTTCATTGTTAGACATCATAGTTAAACACTCAAAATAATTCAGACAATGCTTAAGACACTTAAAATCATAGGCTTATCGCTCCTGTTGATTTCTTTCCTTCTGCTCATTGCGTTTTTCGCAACTTTGGGACAGGGAACAGAATCCATTGCAAGCGCTGCCGGAGAGGCCATACACGTACCTCTTTTAACTGACACTATTCTTTACTGGTCGTATATCTTATTTGGTGTTGCAATTTTTGTAACTGTCCTTATGGCTATTATCCAGTTCGTTAAATCAATGAAATTAAATCCGGGAGCTGCCCTGAAATCATTGATTCCTATCGTAATTTTTGCTGCTATTTTCGTTGTTTCTTACATTGTAGGCAGCGGTGAGAAAATGAATATCATTGGTTATGAAGGAACACAAAACGAAGGCATATGGGCACAAATAACCGACATGTTTTTGTATACATCATATACACTGATGGTGGTTTTGGTGCTTACAATCTTTGGCGCCAGAATTTACACATCACTGAAATAGTTTTAAAGCATTAAAAATATTAAATAATGGCTAGAAAATTAGGTGAAATTAATGCCAGTTCAATGGCAGACATCTCGTTCCTGCTTTTAATTTTCTTCCTTGTTACCACATCAATGAATGTCAGCACAGGGTTGACACGACGATTGCCGCCGCCTCTCCCTCCTGATCAGAAACCTCAGGACATCGATATCAAGAAAAGAAATATCTTTGTGGTTAAGATCAATAGTATGAATCAGTTGCTGGTACAGGGAGAAGAATTAAACATCAGAGAGTTGAAAGACAAGGCAAAGGAATTTATTAAGAACGAAGCTAACGATCCTCACTTACCTGAGAAAACGATGAAAAACTTTGATATCCTTGGAAATATTGAGTATACCAAAGATCATGTTATTTCAGTTCAAAACGACGTTGACACTCAGTATCAGGCGTATATAGACGTTCAGAATGAATTGGTTGCCGCTTACAACGAATTACGTAACGAGCTGTCGCAGGAGAAATTCGGAAAGAAATTTGACGAATTAACTGAGCAACAACAGGATGAAGTTCAAACGGTTTATCCTCAGAAAATATCTGAAGCAGAACCTAAAAATTATGGAGGAGTAAAATAATGGCAGTAATCAGAAAAGCAGAAAAAAGAGGAATGCCTGCATTAAGCACGTCTTCTTTACCTGATATTATCTTCATGTTACTTTTCTTCTTTATGGCTGTTACAACCATGAAAGAAGTAACATATAAGGTCAGAATATCACCTCCTTCGGCAACAGAACTTCAGAAGCTGGAAAATAAATCGTTGGTTCGCTATATTTATGTAGGGGAACCCATGAAAGAATTTAGAGAACAATTTGGTTCGGCTACACGTATCCAGCTGAATGACCAGTTTGCCGACGTTACGGAAATTGAGAATTTCATTACAATGGAGCGTACTGCAATGAAAGAAGAGGATCAGAATGTAATGACCGTCTCTATCAAAGCAGATAAAGATACTAAAATGGGTATCATCACCGATATCAAACAAGCATTAAGAAGAGCTTATGCCTTGAAAATTAATTATCAGGCAGGAGCCCGCAAGTCTTTCTAAAAAAGCAAATACCTCTTAAATAGATTAAGCCGCAACGGAAAAATTTCTGTTGTGGCTTTTTCATATTTTATAAATGATGTTGGCACATAAAGCGATTATTTCAGTCAGTTACTCTCTGTGGTATTAATTCAGAATCAGGATTATTTCTTATCTTTGTGTTTTCGAAATCATGATTCATCAGATAGAAAATCAACAATTTACTCCTACTACGTAAAAATCAACAAAAAAGACAATAATCCCTGACAGAATTATTCACTTTTTTATGAAAAACACTCAGCACTCTTTATCAGCAAATTTATATGAAAGAACAAAAGATTTTATAAAAAAAAAATCTTCTGAGACATCAGCAAACTCCTCTGATAAAGAGGCCATATCACTATTACAGGAATTATTAGCACACCAGTCGAAGTTAGACGACAGAATATCAAGACTAACCCTCCATGAATCTCAGTTCCTACAGGAGCGCGATTTTTACAGGGATATTTTCAATAACCAACCTGCCGGCTTATATAGAATCAGAGCCTTCTCACCAAAAAAACGTGAGGGTAAAAGTTGGGGTGATACATCAAATCCACCCTATCATATGGAATATGCCAGCGATCGCTTTTGCGAAATTCTTGGTCTGACCCGAAATGACCTGACCAATAATCCCTATATTATTGTTGAAAAAGTGCATCCGTCCGACAAAAAATCATTTATCGAAAGCAACGTTAAAGCCAACAGAGACATTATTCCATTCAAATGGGAAGGGCGCATCTTTGTCAACAAGAAAACAGTATGGATTAGACTTGAGTCATTACCACGTTTATTGGCAAACAAAGAAATACTGTGGACAGGTATACTTTATGACGTCACTGGTCAGAAAAAAGCAGAAGAAGAACTCAGCAAAACCCGTCTGCAACTGGAGGATGTACTGGAGGGTGCAAACGTCGGCACATTAGAATGGAACGTACAGACCGGCAAAATTAAGTTCAACAGAATTTGGGCAAAAAATTTAGGCTATACTAATACAGAAATAAAAATAGGACTCGCCCTGCTGGGTAGTAAGGGCTGGAGAGCCATCACCCACCCCGACGATGTTCCTTATGCTGATGAAATGCTTAAAAGGCATTTCTCCGGCGAACTACCTTATCATAAGGTGGAAGTTAGAATGCGGCACAAAAAAGGCCATTGGGTATGGATACGCCAGGAAGGGAGAGTCAAAACCTGGACTGCCGATGGAAAACCCCTGCTGATGTATGGTATCCACATGGATATAACCAGCCGGAAACAAATGGAAGAGCAATTACTACTTGATATTGAAGAAAAAAAACGAGCGCAACAAGCACTGGTTGATTTGAACAACCAGTTAGAAGCCAGGATTGCAGAGAGAACTTCCGAAATGTTAAACATAACTACAGATGTAGAAGAACGCGAACGCAATCGTTTCTCAAGGGAACTCCACGATGGCATGGGACCCTTACTTTCAACAATAAAATTGTATTTTCAATGGTTGGCCGACACCGAAGACGGTGAAAAAAAGAAAATTATTATTGAGAAAGGTAATCACAGTATCGAAATGGCCATTCAAACTGCGCGTGAACTGGCACGGGGATTAAGCTCACAATTCCTGTCTGAAGTTGGCTATGTTCACGCACTCAACGAATTCGCACAACAAATTAATCTGACAAAAAAAATCCATATCAGTTTCGTTGCCAACACAAATGACCGGCTTGGCAACTTTCACGAACTGATGCTTTACAGGATTACCACTGAGTTGATTAAAAACACCCTTACCTATGCAAAGGCATCAAAAGTTGAGATCATCCTAAATTACAATAAAACCAATAATTTAGTTTCTTTTTACTACTCCGACAACGGGATAGGTTTTAATCCTCTAACTATCAGAAAAGAAAGAAAGGGACTCGGTCTGATGAATATACAACAAAGGGTACAGTTAATGAAAGGTGAAATCAACATTAATTCAAATCAGGGCAAAGGCATGAAAGTTTCCATCTTGTTTTCAATTGAAGAAGATCCTGCATTAAACGCATCATAAACAAAAATAAGACACCACTACAATGAATAAAATCATAATCGTCGACGATCACTCCTTATTCCGCGAAGGAATCAAACTTCTTATTGAAAACGAAGGCCTGGGCGAAGTAATCGGAGAAGCAGAAAACGGATCAGAGTTTCTTAGTTTACTGGCAACTCTCGAGCCCGACCTCGTTATTATGGACATTGAAATGCCGGTTATGGGAGGATTGGAAGCAACAATTGAAGCGCTGAAAATTCGTCCGGAACTCAGGATACTTGCGCTTACCATGCTGAGTGAAAAAACCAACTTCATTGAAATGACGAATGCAGGCGTTGTAGGTTTTGTCCTTAAAACATCAGGGAAAAAAGAGTTTGAACGGGCCATTGAATCCATAACAAGAGGCGGAAATTACTTCTCAAATGATTTACTGCGACATATCATACATAACAATGAAACAAACAGCGAACTCCAAATTAACAAACCCGAAAAAAATCCGGAACATTTGACTGCAAGGGAAAAAGAGGTGCTGCAATATTTTTGTGAAGGCCTTTCTGTTAGCGAAATTGCATCAAAACTTTTTATCAGCATTAAAACAATCGAGACACACCGATCTACGCTACTGAGAAAAACAAATACAAGAAACACGATTAATCTCGTTCTTTATGCTATTAAAAACAAATTGGTAGCACTACCCTGATATTAAATTAGCTCTTTACTCTTTTTAATGTGTGTGTATGCTTAAGTCATTCACACACATTTCTTTTAATCAACAGAACATCTGCAAAAAATCAGGGTTTACACCTACATAAAATCAGGGTTTACACGCAAAGGAATCTGTGAGAAAGAATCTAATTTTGAAGTCCTGTTAAATATGTTTTTTTTGCATTAGTTCGCAATGATTAAAATCAGGAAATTACTATTCCCTGAAACAATACAATAACTTTATCATTTTGTATTTATTCGTCTTGTCTGTTTATATTTAGCATGTAGTTCATTTCAGATTAAAATCCTGAGAGAATTACATGTTAAATTCTTTAAAAGACTCCTATATAACTTACGATTAAAAACTCACTAATAAATGGAAGCTTCTGATCTTCAAACCGTTCAGCAAACTAAAATTTGCCTCGTTACCGATTCTTCGGCCGATTATTGTCAGATAAGTGGCATTGTTGGTGCTGCCAAATTGATAATAAGCAACATCTATTGTAAGGTATTCTTTACTAAAGACCATATTGCAAATGACGACATCATTTGTTTACAATCACTGCCAAAAGGAATCTATATCGTTAAAATTATTTCCGCCAGTGGCATTGTCAGAAGAAAGCTTGAGAAAAAATGAATAATTTTTTGTAATTTTGCATGTTTAAAAATTTTGCAAGTATAAAGAATGAAATTCAAGGAATATTCTCAGCTTAACTTATCGGAAATAAACAAAAAGATGCTCGCTTACTGGAGCGAAGCAAATATCTTTCATAAAAGTATTACTTCCCGTGAGGGGAAACCTTCTTTTGTATTTTATGAAGGGCCTCCTTCGGCCAATGGTATGCCGGGTATTCACCATGTAATGGCCCGTGCTATTAAGGATATTTTCTGCCGTTACAAAACCATGCAGGGATTTCAGGTTAAACGTAAAGCAGGATGGGATACACATGGTTTGCCGGTTGAACTGGGTGTGGAAAAGAGTCTTGGCATTACCAAAGAAGATATTGGCAAAAAAATTTCGGTAGATGAATACAACGCTGCCTGCCGTCACGATGTAATGAAATACACCAAAGAGTGGGAGGATCTTACCACAAAAATGGGATATTGGGTGGATATGAACGATCCCTATATCACCTACGACAACCGCTACATCGAAACTTTATGGTGGTTACTCAAACAGCTTTACAACAAAGGATTGTTGTATAAAGGCTATACCATTCAGCCTTATTCACCGGCTGCAGGCACAGGACTGAGTACCCACGAACTGAACCAACCCGGATGTTACCGCGACGTGAAGGATACCACTTGTGTGGCGCAATTTCACCTCCCTCTTACCACCTCCAAAGCAGGGGAAACCAGGGAAACCAGGAATTCAGAGCAATTACTTAAGCTGTTTAACTTCGCTTATGATGAAAAGGTGGGTGAGGTTTATTTTCTTGCATGGACAACTACACCCTGGACATTACCTTCAAACACAGCACTTTGCGTAGGACCAAATATCGACTACGCATTAGTATCAACGGTGAATCCATACTCAAAACAGGAATGCAGACTTATACTGGCGGAATGCCTGCTTAATGCTGTAATGGGCAAAAATGAATTTCAGGTGTTAGGCGTTTGTAAAGGTGCTGACCTTGCCGGACTTGAATATGAACAACTAATTCCCTGGGTAAATCCGGGAGAAGGAGCTTTCAAAGTGATTACCGGAGATTTTGTAACAACTGAAGATGGTACCGGTATCGTTCACATAGCCCCTACTTTCGGTGCTGATGATGATAGGGTAGCTAAGCAAAACGGTGTACCGCCACTTATGCTGATTGATAAAGACGGAAACCGCCAGCCTATGGTTGACAGAAGCGGTAAATTCTATAAGATTGAAGACTTATCTCCTGAATTTGTTGAGCAAAATATCAACGTTGATCTTTATTGTGAGTTTGCAGGCAGCTTTGTAAAAAATGCCTATGATGAAAGCCTGAAAGACAGCGAAACAACGCTCGATATCGATTTATGTGTCATGCTGAAACAGCAGGGACTTGTTTTCAAAATTGAAAAACACATACACACTTATCCACATTGCTGGAGAACGGATAAACCCGTTTTGTATTATCCTTTAGATAGTTGGTTTATTAAAACTACCGCCTGCAAGGACGAGATGATGACATTGAACGACACCATCAACTGGAAACCGCAATCAACCGGCACGGGTCGTTTTGGTAAATGGCTGGAAAACCTGCAGGACTGGAACCTCAGCCGTAGCCGCTACTGGGGAACTCCTCTACCCATCTGGAGAACTGAGGATGGCACAGAGGAATTGTGCATTGGCTCCACCGAAGAACTCATGCAGGAAATTGAGAAATCGATACAGGCAGGCTTCATGAAAGAAAATCCTTTCAGCAAGTTTAAACCAGGCATATATACTGCTGAAAATTACGCGGTTGAAAACATCGATCTCCACCGTCCTTACGTTGACAACATTATTTTGGTTGCTCCTTCGGGCAAACCGATGAAACGCGAACTTGACCTTATTGATGTTTGGTTCGACTCGGGTGCTATGCCATACGCCCAGTTACATTATCCTTTCGAAAACAAAGAAAAGATTGAGTCCGGCGAATTCTTCCCTGCCGATTTTATTTCGGAAGGAGTAGATCAGACACGCGGATGGTTCTTTACTCTGCATGCCATCAGTACGATGATTCGTGGTTCAGTAGCTTTCAAAAGTGTTATCTCAAACGGACTGGTGCTGGATAAAAACGGCAACAAAATGTCGAAACGTCTGGGAAATGCGGTGGATCCCTTCTCAACCATCGAAAAATATGGTTCAGATCCTTTGCGCTGGTACATGATGACCAACGCTTCTCCATGGGACAATCTCAAGTTTGATGTTGAAGGAATTGAAGAAGTAAGAAGAAAGTTCTTCGGTACGTTGTACAACACCTACTCGTTCTTCTCCTTGTATGCCAATGTTGACAAGTTTGCTTTTACCGAAGAGGAAATTCCGATGGAAAAACGTCCGGAAATTGACCGCTGGATCATCTCTTTACTGAATACACTGGTAAAAGAAGTAACTGAACATTACGAAAACTATGAGCCGACTAAGGCTGGTCGCGCCATTTCGGATTTTGTGGGTGAGAATCTCAGCAACTGGTATGTCCGACTGAACAGAAAACGTTACTGGGGCGGAGAATATAATGAAGATAAACTGGCTGCTTACCAGACGCTGTACACTTGCCTCGAAACAGTGGCAAAACTGATGGCTCCGATTGCACCTTTCTATGCCGACCGTTTGTTCCTTGATTTGAATGCAGTTTCAGGTAAAGACACTTCCGAATCAGTTCATCTGGCTTCCTTCCCGGTATGTCAGGCTTCGTACATCGATAAAAATCTGGAAGAATGTATGCAACTTGCACAGCAGATATCTTCCATGATTCTTGCATTACGCAGGAAAGCGGAGAAAAAGGTTCGCCAGCCTCTTTCCAAAGCGGTGGTTCCCGCAAATGATGATTTGTCGTATAGTCAGATACTTTACATTGCAGATCTGATCAAAGCGGAAGTGAATGTAAAAGAACTGGAAGTCATCCCTGCGGATGCCGACATGGAAAATCTGGTTAAAAAAATAAAGCCCAACTTCAAAACTCTGGGCAAAAAATACGGCAAACTGATGAAGGAAATTGCTCTCGCAATGGCTTCTTTTACCAAAGAGCAAATCAGTGCCATTGAAAAGACCGGTAGTTATCACTTCAGTATTGGTACTGAAGATATAGAAGTATTACAGGAAGATGTGGAAATTTTCACGGAAGATATGCCCGGATGGCTTGTTGCCAATGAAGGAAAACTAACTGTTGCACTGGACATTACCGTAAATGAAGATCTGATGCAGGAAGGTATTGCCCGCGAATTGGTAAACCGAATTCAAAATCTTCGTAAAACTTCGGGTTATGAAATAACTGATAAGATCCATGTAGCAATTCAGAAACAGACCGAAATTAATGATGCGATTAATGCTTTCTCAGGCTATATTGCTTCACAAACACTGGCCAGTTCAATTGTTATGGTAGATAATATTGATGAACCTACACCATTGGATTTTGAAGATTATATCGTCAATATTAAAATTTCGAAAATTTAACCATAAAAAAGGACTAAGAAAACACAAAGAAATTTATATTGATCGTGTAGATACGTGGCATGCCACGTATCTACTTATCACTCATCACTTATCACTATAAAAAATGAGCTTTCTATTTTTCATACTATTTCTTGTTATAGGTATCGCAGTAGTAATATTGCTGATGGTATTCGGGTTTTTACGCGCTATCTTTGGTTTTGGGCGAAGAAGAAATTCTTTTCCCGGACAAGAGGAAAATAAAGAAAATACGTCTGAAAATAACTTCAGATCATCAAAACAAAACCCGAAAATTTTTGATAAACAAGAAGGGGAATATGTAGACTACGAGGAATTGAAGGACTAAAGAATAAATTCCACTTCTTTAAAATAATAACCGGATATTTCTCCGGTTTTTTCTTTTAGGATCAATCTCCCATCATTAGCTACTTCCACTATTTCTGCATCAAAAATCCGATTGCCGGTTCTATAAGAATAAAAACCATCATTTCTGAAAAGCGATTGATGGTAGTTGTTTTTTATGATCTCCTTATCCTGCTGAAGGTAATAGCCTTCAATAGCTTCTAAGATAGCATTCAGCAAGGTTCTCCTGTTGAATTTCAACCCGAAAATCTGAAACAATGACACCGGATTTGGAGCATCTGAGTAAAACTTCTTTTGATTAACATTTAATCCTGTTCCAATAACTGATGTAGCTATCTTTCTACCCTGCCAGGTATTTTCGATCAATATTCCTGCTACTTTCTGATTATGCCAGTAAATGTCATTGGGCCATTTGATTGAGAATTCCTTTGCCTGTTCAGGTGCCAAACTACGTAAACTATCTACAATTCCTAAAGATACCAATTGTGACACCAGAAATTGTTCTTCAATGGGAATCTGTACCGGGCGTAAAAGCAGGCTAAATAACAAATTTTTACCTTTTGCCGATTCCCACCTGTTCGTTCCCTGTCCTTTGCCCTTAGTCTGAAAGTCAGTCCGCACAACATATCCTTCGGGCAAATCCATTGTCCATATCAATTCTTTCATCAACGCATTGGTTGAATCGGTTTCTCTCACAAATTTATACTTCCTGCTCATTTAATACGGATCTACATCATGGCTTATTTTCACACTCCTGAAAGCTGCTTTTGACAACACCCTGCCGGTGATATCAACTAAATATTCTTTTGCTTTAACCAAAGAAGCTTCATTCTCAATTTTAAACACAAACTGACGAATATATAAATTCCTTATACGCGAAATGGCTGGCACCACAGGCCCCAGCACCCTATCACCAAAAACAGCCCTCATTTCATTGCCCATCTCTCTCACTGCATCATTCAGAGTTACTGGATCTTTGTGTTTCAGCGAAATCTGAACCAATCTGAAATATGGTGGATACCTGAATAATTTGCGTTCTTCAAGCTGGAGAGAGTACATTGCTCTGTAGTCATGTTGAAGCACCTGAGCTATTACCGGGTGATCTGGAGAATAAGTCTGTATAACAACCAGGCCACGTTTAAACTTTCGCCCTGCCCTGCCGCTCACCTGCGCCATTAATTGAAAAGCTCTCTCGTGGGCACGAAAATCGGGAAAATTGAGAAGATTATCGGCATTAAGAATGCCGACCAGACTTACCTTTTGAAAATCAAGTCCTTTCGTCACCATTTGCGTCCCGATAAGAATATCGGTTTTCTCATTCTCAACATCCGTAATAATCTTCTCGTAAGATTTTTTATTCCTTGTGGTATCCAGATCCATCCTTTGCACTCTCGCATCTGGAAACAACTGTATTATTTCTTCTTCAATCTTTTCAGTTCCGAAACCTTTTGAAGTCAGCGCCGGAGTCTGACAAACCGGACATTTCTCGGGCATTCGCTCGGTATAGCCACAATAATGACAACTCAGTGTATTGAGGGCAACATGTAGTGTCAGGCTGACATCACAATTCTTACATTTAGGAATATAGGCACAAGCCTTACATTCCACAAAAGGTGCGTAGCCTCTGCGGTTCTGAAACAGGATCACCTGCTCCCTGCGCTCTAAAGCCAGTTTTATCTTCTCAATCAAAACATCAGACAAATGACCTTCGTGGCGTTTTTTTCGGTAGGCTTCTTTCAGGTCGACAATTTCAATCTCCGGAAGTTCCATTTCCTCATGTCGCTGATGCAATTCCACCAGGCCATACTTACCCATCTGAGCATTATAATAACTTTCGATCGAAGGGGTAGCCGTTCCCAATAAGGTCCTGGCGCCATGCATGGAGGCAAGGACGATAGCCGCATTGCGGGCATGATAGCGCGGAGCGGGGTCGTATTGTTTGAAACTCGGCTCATGTTCCTCATCCACAATGATCAAACCCAAATGACGGAAAGGCAGAAAAATTGAGGAACGCACTCCCAGTATAATATCGTAAGATTTATCCCCAAGTACATTGTTCCAAATCTCTACCCTCTCGGCATCAGAAAATTTTGAATGATACACTCCAAGTTTTTGTCCGAAAACACGCCTGAGACGTGTTGTCAGTTGTGTTGTCAAAGCAATCTCCGGTACCAGATACAACACCTGCCGACCTTCTGCCAGCACCTTATTTATGAGGTGTGTATAAAGCTCTGTTTTGCCGCTGGAAGTAACACCATGCAATAACACAACAGACTTCTCAACAAACTGTTTTTCAATGGAATGTAATGCTTCTTCCTGATAGGGATTTAAGACATAAGCCTCTGTTGTTTGGTTTCCGGGGTCATTTAATCGTCCGACTTCTTTGTGATAGATTTCAAAGATTCCTTTCTCAATCATCGCGTTCAAAACACCCTGACTGACACCTGTTTTCGTAATAAAATCTTTTTTCAGAATTTCAACCGGCGAGTTACACCTGAGACATTCCGACATCTCAATATAGTGCATCAGCAACTCAAGTTGCTTTGGAGCTCTGGATAAATCATCAAACAAAGTTTTAAGATTCTCATCCTGAGAATAGTATTTCGACAATTTCACACAGGACTCTGTTTTAGGTCTGAATTTTTCAGTCACCAACTCGTTTACCATCACCGCTCCTTTATCGAGCATGCACCTGACAGTTGGTAATATATGCATTATCCCCGTGGTTTTGACAATTTCAGCAATCGAATGCGGCTTTTCATCGGATAATGCATCCAGCAGCATTTGCTCTTTATCAGTGAGTGGAGCTGTTGATTCAAAACCGGCATCAATACGTACCTCTGTTTCACTTTCAAGTTTTAAGCCCGAAGGAACTGCCGCCTGGTAAACCTCTCCTACCGGGCACATATAATAATTGCTGATCCATTCCCAAAATTTATATTGGGGTCGCCTTAATACCGGCGAATCATCCAACAACTCAACAATCTCTTTCGCCTCATAAAGCGATGGTTGCAAAGAATGAGTCACGGTGATAATTCCCGTATAAAGCTTCTTGTTTCCGAAGGGTACAACCACCCTCATACCTATGCGCACTTTATCCTCCCATTCTGAAGGAACAGCATAGGTAAATGTCCCGCTAACGGGCAATGGAACCACTACATCAACATATTTCATCATACAGTTTTGAACTTACAAATATAGGAAAAGATTTTCCGACGGGAAACTCTTACCGGCTTTCGTTTTGCATGTGACACTTTTCTTCTGATTATTCACAAAGTTTCAATTGGGCAATGATATAAAGTTGTAACTGGGGTCGTTATAATTTTGTAACTGGGGTCGATATAACGTTGTAACAAGTACTTTCATAATAATTTCATATCGAAACTCACGTTAATTAATATTATCTTTGTACACAAGCTTACTAAAATGATCAATCCAATTCAAATCATAGAGAAATACTACGCCCCAAACACGGAATTATACCATGTTCTCGTGCAGCACAGTGAACAAGTCAGAGACAAAGCTATAGAAATTGCCACCAGTCACCCCGAGCTCAATCTTAACAAGGAGTTTATTACCGGAGCTGCAATGCTTCACGACATA
>JAYFPP010000179.1:0-6795 GCA_034927635.1 Paludibacter sp. | reverse complement strand
TCCTATACACAACGTCTTCAACGACCGGGAATCTGGTACCTGAATCCTTATCGCAACGATTTGAACAGATTGTATGTGTATTATGGAAATCCGGATTTGAAATCAGAAGTGGCTCATTCTTTCGAAGCGGGGTATAATAATTTCACTCCGAAATTTAATATTGGGTTAACTGCCACCGCTTCTTTTGCAAACAACTCTATTGAACAGATTACATTTTTGGATAGTAAGAATGTCCAGAATATCACTTTTGCTAATATTGGAAAAAACCGGAGAGCCGGGTTGAGTACTTATCTGTCGTACCGTCCGAATGCAAAATTAAATGTAGGATTTAACGGTGGGATAACATATGCGCAAATGGAAGCGACAAGTATGGGTAGGGTTCAGAATAATGATGGATTTTATTACAGAATCTCAATTAATGGACGCATAACCTTATGGAAAGACGGGGCAGTGAACGTAAATGGAGGATATAATTCTCCATCCATCCGGTTGCAGGGAAAGTTTTCGGGATATAACTATTCGAATATCGGGCTGTCACAGTATTTTCTTAAGAGAAAACTCATGTTGAGTTTGTCATTCAATAATCCGTTTACGAAGGAACTGAAGTTCAGAAATGAAAGTTCGACCCCAGACTTTAAATATTTTTCGGAGAATATTAATATCTCCCGTTCCTTACGTTTAAACCTGAGTTATAATTTTGGTAAGATGGGTGAGAATGTCAGGAAAGCCAAACGTAGTATACAGAATGATGATTTGAAAAGTGGTGAAGGAGCTGCAAATTGACTTTATTTGAATGCCATGATTTTAATGTTTTCTGATGAATTATTATCTTGTGTATTAAAGTGTCTTTCGCTACATTTGTGATTTAAAACAAATCTGTGCAGCAATACCTCGACATACTCAAACAATACTGGGGCTACGATAAGTTTCGTCCGTTGCAGGGCGACATTATTCAAAGTATAGCGGCCGGAAAAGATACGCTGGGACTAATGCCCACCGGTGGAGGTAAATCCCTGACTTTTCAGGTGCCGGCATTAGCTATGGAAGGTGTCTGTATTGTGGTTACTCCGCTTATAGCCCTGATGAAAGATCAGGTGGAGAACCTGAAGAAAAGAAATATCCCTGCTGCCGCCATTTATTCAGGTATGTCGAAAGCTGATATTCTGCTTACCTTAGAAAATTGTGTTTTTGAAGCCTATAAGTTTTTGTACGTTTCACCCGAAAGATTAGCAACTCAGATTTTTCTTGAAAAAATCAAACAAACGAAAGTTTGTCTGCTTGCTGTGGATGAATCGCATTGTATCTCGCAATGGGGTTATGATTTTCGTCCGTCGTACCTTAAAATTGCCGACATCAGGGAAATAATTCCTGAGGCACCGGTGCTTGCGCTGACAGCGACAGCTACTCCTGAAGTAGTCGAAGATATCCAGGAACGACTACATTTTAAGGAAAAGAATGTATTCAGGAAGAGTTTTTTACGTACCAATCTGGCTTATATCGTCAGAACTACTGAGAACAAAGAAGAACAGTTGCTGAATATCCTCAGGAAAGTTCCTGGCACTTCGGTGGTCTATGTTCGCAACCGTAAAAAGACAAAAGAGATCGCTGATTTTCTGGTTCAAAACAATATCTCAGCTGAGCATTTTCATGCAGGATTGAGTAACGAAACCAAAGATGCCCGTCAGCAACGATGGAAGAATAACGAAACCCGCGTCATTGTTTCAACTAACGCTTTCGGGATGGGTATTGATAAGGCAGAAGTGCGTTCCGTTGTGCATTTGGATCTGCCCGATTCTTTGGAGGCGTATTTTCAGGAGGCAGGGCGGGCGGGACGCGATGAGAAAAAAGCCTATGCGGTTGTCCTCTTCAATAACAGCGATGTGACAAAAATGCGCAAAAGGGTATCAGATACTTTTCCTGAAAAAGACATGGTGCGCAAAGTGTACAATGCTCTTGGAAATTACTATGAAATTGCTGAGGGCTCAGGTGTGGAAGCTGTTTTTTCTTTTGATCTGGCTGATTTTTGTATTAAGTTTAAACTCCCGATGCTTATTACGCATAATGCGCTGAAAATTCTGCAACAGGCGGGTTATTTAGACCTGACTGATGAGCAGGAGAATACTTCAAGAGTATTGTTTACCGTTGGTAAGGAGGATTTATATAATATTCGTTTCAGTGAGGATCAGGACCGGTTGATACATATCCTCTTACGTTCTTACACTGGCCTTTTTACCGATCCGGCTTATATTAGCGAAGAAACGATTGCAAAGCGACTTGACTGGTCGAAGGATAAAGTCTATCAGGAACTTGTTCTCTTGTCGAAAGTAAAGATCATACATTACATTCCGAGAAAAAAAACACCCTTTGTTACCTATGTGCAGGACAGGGAAGATGTAAACAGACTACGTTTAGATAAGGAAGCGTATGACGACCGCAAAGAACGTTATATAACCCGTGCAAAAAGTGTATTGGACTATGCAAAAGAACAGGAAATCTGCAGAAGTCAAATATTGCTCTCATATTTCGGTGAAAAAAACACCCAACCCTGCGGCCAGTGTGATGTTTGTCTGAAACGAAAAGAAACGCAGGTTACGGATGTTGATTTTGAACAAATCAGAAAAGCAGTACTTGATTTATTGATAAAAGAACCTTTAACAATCAATCAAATGACAAAGAAACTTTCTTATAAAGAAAATAAAATAACACAAGTTGTGCGTTTCTTGTTGGATAATAGGCAATTAAAGCAAAATGAAGATCTGAAATTACACGTGTTATAACCTGTAACCTAATCATCTTCAACTCTCAATTCTCAACTCTCAACTCTCAACTTTTTCAACTCATTCTCCCCTTATAATCCTCATACCCAAACTCTTTTACCAGTTTGAACTCATTGTCTTTCGTCCAAATCCCTATTGATGGGTGAGTTACGCCATTGAACATAGTGGTTTTCACCATGGTGTAATGGATCATGTCCTCGAAAACAATGCGATCTCCAACTTCTAAAGGTTTGTCGAATGACCAGTCACCAAAGAAATCACCCGACAGGCAGCTGTTTCCACCCATTCGGTAGGTGGGTTTGCCCGGTACCGGATCGGTAGCACCTATGATGGCCGGTTTATAGGGCATTTCCAGACAGTCGGGCATATGGCATGAAAATGAGACATCCAGCATGGCTGTTTTGATGCCTTTGTTCTCGACGATGTCCTGAACAGTCGAGACCAGCTCTCCCGTTCTCCAGGCAAAAGCACTTCCGGGTTCCAGAATCAGGTGTAAATGAGGGTGTCTCCCTTTAAAGGCTTTTAGTACCTGTATCAAATGGTCGGTATTGTAACCTTCGCGTGTCATCAGGTGACCACCACCCATATTGAGCCATTTGATGCGATCGAACAGATGTCCGAACTTCTTCTCTACAACAAGTAAAGTTTTTTCCAAGTCAAAAGAATTGCTTTCGCATAAAGTGTGAAAATGAAGACCTTCTACTCCTTCTGGCAGTTCATTCCCTAAATTCTCTGCGATAATACCTAGTCTTGATCCGGGAGAGCAGGGATTGTATAGATCAGTACCAACCTCAGAGTATTCGGGATTAATACGTAACCCACAGGAAATGTTGTAAAACTGAGTCCGCGCATAAAATTTTTCGAATTGAGTCAAAGAGTTAAAAGTGATATGGCTGCTGAATTGCATGATCTGATCAAATTCTTTTTCGGTGTATGCAGGAGCGTAAGTGTGTGCCGGACTGCCCATTTCCTCAAAAGCCAGACGTGCTTCTGCTAAGGAACTGGCAGTTGAGCATGGTATGTATTCCCTTACGATAGGAAACGCACTCCACATGGCAAATGCTTTGAATGCCAAAATTATTTCTACACCAGCTTCTTCTTTGACGGAACGAATTAAACTCAGGTTCTTACGAAATTTTTCTTCGTTCAGAACGAAACAGGGCGAGGGGAGTTGGGAGTAGTTGATCATTTTGTTTAGTGATGAGTGTTAAGTGATGAGTTGTTATTTTTTGCGGAAAGTGCCGTAGAGGATGCCACCCAGGATGGAAGCGCCCACGACATAAACCGGTGGAACTTTTAGTAACCATATTAATACAATAACACCAATTGGAATAAAAATAGTTTTATACGTAATTTTTGCCGATTTCGCCATTCTCCATAGAGGTGCCACAATCAGGGCGACCACCGCCGGGCGAATACCTTTAAATATCTTGTCTACAGTCGGATTTTCACGCATGTCCACAAAGAATGTAGCAATCAACAGAATAATGATGAAGGATGGTAATGCACAACCAAGTGCAGCTATGATGCTCCCTTTGGTTTTCTTCAATTTATACCCGACAAAAATAGCAGTGTTGATGGCAATTACTCCCGGTGAGGATTGAGCCATGGCAAGCATGTCGATAAATTCCTTCGGATCAATCCATTTTTTTCGTTCAACCACTTCTTTTTCAATCAGAGGAATCATGGCATAGCCACCCCCGATGGTAAAAGTACCAATCCGGAAAAAAGTAGTGAATAATTGCCAGAATAATTTCATCTTCATAACATAAAGTGCAAAGATAGCTATAAATGCTATTTTTTTTGCAACGAATAGTCAGGATTTTTGTAAGACAGCTCTGAAGCACCGTCAGACATTATCCGGATATTGATATTATTTTTCAGAAAAATATTCTTTTTCTTTTGTTGATTAAAAAAACTTATCTATCTTTGCAGTCCAAATTTCAAAACAGAATTAAAATAATAAACAGTCAATAATTATGATCGTAGTTCCTGTAAAAGAAGGCGAAAACATTGAGAGAGCATTGAAGAAATTCAAACGTAAATTTGAGAAAACGGGTGTTGTAAAAGAACTCCGTCGTCGTCAATGTTTCGACAAACCTTCTGTAGTAAAACGCGAAGAGAAAATTCACGCGGTTTACGTACAAAAAATGCAACTTGGACAAGAATAACATAATCAAGTTAAATTTTCATTAATTTATTTGATTTTTCAGCTTATTTAGTCTATATTCGTTGCAGAATTAGAATACGGTTATGGTTAACGGATTTCTGCAATATTTACAGTATGAGAAGAATTATTCTTCTCATACTGTTTTGTCATATCGTAATGACTTAGAGCAGTTTCTGATTTTTCTGAAAAAAAGTGCCGAACAGTTTCAACCTGATGAAGTATATGCTGCACAAATCCAGGAATGGATTCTTACATTGATGCAGGCCGGCCTTTCAGCCCGGAGCATTGCCCGGAAAATTTCGACATTAAAATCTTTTTGGCGTTATTTGCAGAGCAGGTCTGTAACCTCAGTTAATCCTACGTTAAAAATTGTCTTACCAAAAACAAAAAAGCCCTTACCGGTGTTCTTTAAAAACAGAGAGGTAGCTATGGTGATTGAGAACCCATATCTTCCCGATGATTTTGAAAGGACAAGAGATTTGTTAATTATAGAATTACTTTACATGACCGGCATCAGGTTATCAGAATTAATCGCTATAGAAGATAAGGATGTTGATTTTGCAGCAGGCGAACTAAGAGTGATTGGAAAAAGAAACAAGCAGCGAATTATTCCACTCGATATAACTCTTTGCGGGAAAATTACCCATTACATGCAAATGAGAGATGAAAAAGCGGGGAAAGATCTGTCCCGGCTTTTTGTCAGATCAAACGGAAAGATAATGTATCCGAAACTGGTGTATAATATTGTACATACCATTATGTCGCAGGTGACTACCCTTCCGAGGGTGAGTCCTCATGTTATGCGTCACAGCTTTGCTACCGAATTGTTGAACGGAGGAGCCGATATCAATGCGGTAAAAGAGTTGCTTGGGCATAGTTCTCTTGCGGCAACACAGGTGTATACCCATACAGGTTTCGGAGAATTGTATAATATATATAAACGGGCTCATCCCAGGGCCAAATAAAAGAAGGAGGTAGTTATGAAACTCAGGGTTCAGTCAATTAACTTTGACGCAACAAAAGCTTTAGAGATGTACGTTGACAAAAAAACTAAGAAGTTGTCCAGATTGTTTGATGAGATTTTGAATGTAGAAGTCTATTTGAAAGTCGTAAAACCGGAGACGGCAACTAATAAAGAGGCAGAAATCAGAATTTCAGTACCCTCCGGTGAGTTTTTTGCATCCAAGGTATGTGATACGTTTGAGGAGGCTGTTGATTTGTCGGTTGAGGCGCTTGAAAAGCAAATCAGAAAATTCAAGGAAAAGATTACTAAAAAATAAAATATTGAACGAAATGTTTTGTATTCCAAAATAATTTCGTACATTTGCAAGCCGTTTAAATAAGAGTGTTTAAACGGCTTTTTGTTCGGTTAAAAGTACTAATTATTAATACTTTGCCTCTTTAGCTCAGCTGGCCAGAGCACGTGATTTGTAATCTCGGGGTCGTTGGTTCGAATCCGACAAGAGGCTCAGGTGAGTTGAAAATTGAGAATTAGGAGTTGAAAGTTATTTATCAACTCTCAACTTTCAACTCTTAACTAAATATTGGGCAGTTACCAAAGTGGCCAACTGGGGCTGACTGTAACTCAGCTGTCTTTCGACTTCGGAGGTTCGAATCCTTCACTGCCCACGAATGAATGTATAATTGAAAATGGAGAATTGAAAATTGAGGTTAAACTCTCAACTCTTAATTCTCAACTTTCAACTATTTTGCGGAAGTAGCTCAGTTGATAGAGCATTAGCCTTCCAAGCTGAGGGTCGCGGGTTTGAGCCCCGTCTTCCGCTCTCTTGCTGTTGTAGCTCAGGGGTAGAGCACTTCCTTGGTAAGGAAGAGGTCGCGGGTTCAAGT
>JAYFPP010000206.1:0-3157 GCA_034927635.1 Paludibacter sp. | reverse complement strand
TTTTAAATTTCTTCCACCAACTCTCTCATGATTTGTGTCATAAGAGGTTGAGCCTTGTTCCCAATCTCCTGTACTTCTTCATGGGTTACTTCCACAATCTTTCCCTGTACCCCGAGGTCGGTTATTATTGATATGCCAAAGACTTTCATACCGGCATGGTTGGCTACAATTACTTCAGGTACTGTGCTCATGCCGACGGCATCGCCTCCGATTATATGGAAGTATTTGTATTCGGCAGGGGTCTCAAAAGTAGGTCCGGTCGTGCCGACATACACTCCCTCAACAACCCTGATGTTATTCCTTTTTGCGATAACTTTGGCCTTCTCAATCAAATCTTTTGAATATGCTTCGCTCATGTCAGGAAACCTCGTCCCTAATTCTTTATAATTCTTTCCACGTAGAGGATGTTCGGGGAAAAGATTGATGTGATCGGTAATAATCATCAGATCACCAATTTCAAAATCAGGATGCATTCCTCCCGAGGCGTTTGAAACCAATAGATTTCTGATCCCTAATGCATGCATCACTCTTACGGGGAATGTCACTTCTTTCATGTTATAACCCTCGTAATAATGGAAACGTCCCTGCATTGCCAGTACATCTACACTGCCGAGTTTCCCGAAGATGAGTTTTCCACTGTGACCTTCCACTGTTGATACCGGAAAATTTGGAATTTGTTCGTAAGGAATTTCCAGGGTGTCAGTCAGTTGTGTAACAAGATTACCTAACCCTGTTCCCAAAATTATACCTGTTGCGGGGCGGGTATTAATTCTCTTCTTTATGTAATCAGCGGTTTCCTGAATTTTCTGCAACATAATCGGTAATTTTTTTAATCAGTGATGTTTCTTTATTGTTCAATATCTTCACCCTTATGGGTAATACAAAGATATGATATTTTAATGAATCGGGGATGTTTTTGTTGCTTATAAGTCTGGCGGCATCTTTCTCTGTAACTAAGATCAGCTTTTCAGAATAATTCATCTCATTGAATTTTTTTTCAATCATTATGATGTCTTTTTTTGTAAAATCATGATGATCGTTGAAATTCATGCATTGAATGTTGGTGGTGTATTGCGATAGGTGCTCATGAATCATACGCGGTGAAACGATTCCTGTTATCAGCAGAATTCCGGCAGCGCGTTTTTTAATTTTACTGAAGAGCCAGTGTTCATCTGCATATTTGATAAACAAAGCCAGCGGTTCATCATAAACGTAACAAGAGAAAAAAACTTCGTGGAATAGATCCGGCCTAACCTCATGTTCAATAACACGCATATCAATTGGTTTTATGTCAACAGGGCATTTTGTAACAATAATGATATCAGCTCTTTTGCTGCCTCTTGAAGATTCTCTCAGATTTCCACCCGGGAGAATATGATCGCGCGTATGAAGCCGGTTATAGTCGGTAAGTAGAATTGATAAACCTGCTCTTATCTTTCTATGTTGAAAAGCATCATCAAGAATTATTGCATCTAATTTTGGATAGAGCTCAATTAATTTGTCAATTCCCTCGCTTCGTTTTTCGCATACGGCTACCGGAATATTCCTGAATTTTTGAGCTACCTGAAAAGGCTCATCGCCAATTTTATGTGCATCGGAATGACTATCTGCCAGGACGAATCCTTTGGTTTTTCTCCTGTAACCACGACTCAGCATCGCAACCCTGAAAAGAGATTGTAACTCTGATAGTATGAACTCAACATGTGGTGTTTTTCCTGTTCCTCCGACAGTTAAATTCCCAACGGAAATCAATGCTACGGGTTTCTCTTCTATTGAAATAAATCCTTTGTCGTAAAGCCAGTTGCGTATAGAAGTTCCGATACCATATAGTATGGAGAACGGGAGGAACAATATGTATCGCATCTTCTTTTTCATCCTAATCCTAATAATCAGATGTTTAACATTTACAAAGGTAGCAAATTATGAATTAAACACAACTACTTATGTTTTTTAAAACATTTTTTAATAGTTTAGGGCTGCTATGGAACAGGGTCGTATCCACTACCTCCCCATGGATGACAACTAAGGATTCGCTTGATTGCCAGCCACCCACCTTTAAAAATACCATGTTTCATCACCGCCTCAACGGCATATTGTGAGCAGGTTGGAGTATATCTGCAACTTGGCTGTTTTAATGGCGAAATGGCATATTTATAGAAGTAAACAGGCAGTAGAAATATATGCCGGATGATTTTTCTGATCATTTTCTTTCTTTCTGGTCATTGATGTTACTTAGTATCCTCTGAAGGGCAAACTTCATTTTTTCCTGAATCAGGCTAAAGTCTGCTTCTTTGTCGGATACATAAGTGATGGCAAGATTTAAATGCAATTCTTTTTCATTGATCGAAGTTATGAATTCCGCTTTATTCAGTCGGTAAGCTTCTCTGATTAACCGTTTTATTCTGTTTCTGTCTACAGCTTTCCGGATTTTCTTTTTTGGGACACTTATCAATACCCTGACAGGGACTTCAGTTTTTTCTTCTGATGGTTGATAAACAATTCGTAGAGGATATGCAATAAACGCGTTGCCTTCGGAAAAAAGTTTTCCGATACGAATATCTCCGCATAGTTTTTCATTCTTCGGAAAAGTGAATAAAGGCATTTCTTTCATTGTAAGTGTAAAAAATAATCCCAAAAGTACGTTTTTTTCGCTACTTCCGGGATTTTTTTTGAATAATTAATTTATCATCACTTTGGATGACGGACTTATTTTTTATGTTTCTTTGCGTTTTCCTTTAAATAGGCATCTAATGCCATGGTCATTGAAGGTAATTGAGGTGTTGGAACTTCAAGATCCAGTCGAAGTCCTGACTCTTTTACAGCTGCAGCGGTAGTGGAGCCGAAACATCCTATATGAATGTCTTCCTGTTTAAAGTCCGGAAAGTTCTTGAACAATGATTGTACACCAATCGGACTAAAGAATAACAACATATCATAGTTAAACTCCTCATCCGGACCAAAGTCATTGCTCACCGTTCTGTACATAATCGCCTTGGTATAGGTGATTTTGGAGTTATCCAAAGCAGTTATTGTTTCTTCATTCAATACTTCAGGTGTCACAAAAAGGAACTTCTCATTGGCATGTTTGTTCAGAACGGTTACCAAATCCTGCATTTTACCTGAATTACCATAAAAAACCTTTCTTTTCCGGTAATGA
>JAYFPP010000097.1:0-9071 GCA_034927635.1 Paludibacter sp. | reverse complement strand
CTTTGTGTGGGCGAAAACAGTTATACTGAGAAACCCGGTGATCTGAACGATCTGACGCTGAGTGCCAATCAGCTGCGACTGGCAAATGAACTCGCCAAAACAGGTAAACCCGTGATACTCGTGTTAAATGAAGGTCGTCCGCGCTGTGTAAGCGCTATTGAACCTTTAGTGAAGGCGGTGGTACAGACCTATCTTCCGGGAAATTATGGTGGTGATGCATTGGCCGACATTCTTTTCGGTGATGTGAATCCGTCCGGCAAATTGCCCTACACCTATCCATCCTATCCGAATTCGCTCGTAACCTACTATCATAAACCTGCGGAAGAACAAAAACGCGCCGAAGGGGCCTATATTTATGAGTCGGATTACAATCCACAATATGAATTCGGATACGGGTTAAGCTATACCACCTTTGAATACAGTAATCTGAGAACATCTTCGTCTGTGATCTCAGGCAACAATCCTGTAGAAATATTTGTTGATATTAAAAACAGTGGTAACCGTAAGGGAAAAGAAGTCGTGATGTTGTTCAGCAGCGATCTGTATGCTTCAGTAACTCCGGATGCTAAGCGGTTGCGACGCTTTGAAAAGATAGCCCTGGAACCCGGGGAAACAAAAACAGTAAAATTTGAAATAAGCGCTGAGGATATTGCTTTTGTCGGTCCTGATGGCAAGTGGATAACTGAACCCGGGGATTTTGAATTTAAAACCGGCACACTGAAAACAACACTCAAATACGAATAAATAAACCAAAAAATAATAGTCAATGAAAATCACGGTAAAAAAACAGAAAACAACGATGTTTGCAGCGCTCTGTAAACGATCGCTTTGGTATGCTCTGATTGCCATGCTGGCACTTCCGGTCAGCTTGTTTGCTCAAAAATCAACACTTACGGGTGTTGTCGTTGATGCGGGCAACGAACCGATCATCGGAGCGAATGTATTGATCAGGGGAACAACCACCGGAACGATTACGGATTTCGACGGTATCTTCACGATTGATGCGGCCGTCAACGATGTGCTTGTGATCAGCTATATCGGGATGAATCCTAAGGAAGTAACGGTGGGAACATCCAACAACATTAAGGTGGTACTGACCGAAGATACCAAAACACTTGAAGAAGTGGTGGTGATCGGTTATGGTACACAAAAGAAAAAGGATTTGACCACGGCTGTTTCTTCAGTTTCCGGAAAAGAAATTGCTGAACGTCCGATTATCGCTGCCGCTCAGGCCCTTCAGGGGAAAGCTGCCGGGGTACAGGTAATTCAGCCTTCAGGAAAACCGGGAGCAGGTTTGTCGATTCGTGTCCGTGGTTCGACTTCTATCAGTTCGAGCAACGAACCTTTGTATGTGGTGGATGGAGTTACTACGACTGATATCAGTAACCTCAATCCTTCAGACATAGATAATATGTCGATTCTTAAAGATGCCTCATCGGCTGCCATTTACGGATCAAGAGCTGCCAACGGGGTGGTGTTGATTACTACCAAAAGAGGTACCAAAGGGAATTCGCAGATCAATCTGAATTCTTATTTCGGATTCTCGAAAGTGGGAAAAACCCTGCCTACATTGAATACGACTCAGTATTACGACCTGATGGATGAAATTTACGGTGAAGGCTATGTTGACCGTACCAATACCAACTACACCGACTGGAACAACGAAATTTTCGGTACCGGTTATCAGCAGAATTATCAGCTGACCTTCAGCGGAGCCACCGACAAAACAAATTATTATGTTTCAGGAGGCTATCAGAAAGAAGACGGAATCATCTCACCGGCATGGTACGATCGTTTATCGTTCCGTACCAACCTCGATACGGAAATAAAAAGCTGGTTGCACCTGACGACCAACCTGAATGTGACGCGTACCAAACGCCGCGATGCTACCGACAATACTTCTTCGGGACGTGGCGGGATCATCCTCAGCGTACTCAATACTCCTCCGTTTCTTGAAATCTGGGATCCGGCTAATCCGGGACAATATGCAGTGAATCCTTTCCAGCCTTCATGGGAAAACCCGGTGGCTCAGGCTTCATCCTACAATATGAATAACGATTACAGGTTGATGGGAAATGTGGCCATGACCATTGATTTCACAAAAGAGCTGAAGTTCAAAACTTCTTTCTCTACCGATTTTACTTCTCATCAGTGGGATTCGTTCATCGATCCGGTTAAAACCGGTTATGGTCGCCAGAACAATGGTCTGGGTGAAGCTGCCCGTGATACCTACCTGACCTGGCTGAACGAAAACTTACTGACATTTGATAAAAGCTGGAACAAACATACGGTTTCGGCACTTGCAGGGATGACAGCGCAGGAATACCGTCATGAGAATTCTTATCAATCAGTGAAAGACTTTGTAAAAGGGGTGCAAAATAATAAAGAATATATGACCCTGAACTGGGCGAACCAAATTATGGCTTCAACGACCAGTGCCGATGAATGGGCATTGGTATCGGGATTAGCCAGGTTGCATTATAACTGGGATAGCCGCTATTTAGTTACTGCTAACCTGCGTGTGGATGCTTCATCGAAACTACATCCCGATCATAATACGAGTGTATTCCCATCATTTTCGGCCGGATGGCGAATTTCAGGGGAAGAGTTCTGGGGTGGCATGTCCGAAATTGCTAACGATATGAAAATACGTGTAGGTTGGGGTCGCAACGGGAATCAGGAAGGTCTCTCTTCTTATTCCTATTATAATCTCAATTACATACAGAAAATTACCGAAACCGGTTCAGGACCTGCAGTTAAACCGGCAAGTACGATGGGTAATCCCGACCTGACCTGGGAGACTACTACACAATCGAATGTTGGTCTTGATCTCAGCCTTTTTGATTCAAGAATAGTATTGGCACTGGATGCCTATTACAAAAAAACAACCGACCTGATTCGAATTGTTTATTTGCCTGAAACAGTAGGCCGGAATCCGGTGCGTAACTCGGGAGAAATTGAAAATAAAGGGATTGAATACCAGATTACCACGAGAAACTTCACCGGAAAATTCAAATGGGATACTGATTTCAACATGTCGTTCAATGCCAACCAAACAATGAACTTCGATTTCAACAAACCTACTTATCAGGGTTGGGTGGAGTCGAACGGTCAGAACGCAACCATTCTGAAAGGTGGTTATCCGTTGGGAACTTTCTATGGCTATATTGCCGACGGTGTTGATCCTGAAACAGGAAATGTGATTTACAGGGATATCAATTTAAATAATATTTTAGATGCCGGCGACCGTACGGTAATCGGAAATCCTCATCCTGATTTTATTTATGGTATGACCAATACCATGAGCTATAAAGGATTTACCCTTAATTTCTTCTTACAGGGAAGTTATGGTAACGACATCTACAATGCTTCACGCATTGATACCGAAGGGATGTTCGATACCAAGAACCAGTCGACACGCGTACTCGATCGCTGGCAACGCCCGGGGATGATTACCACCATACCTAAGGCTTCTTCTGAAGGGGATACGCAAAACGTACTTACTTCGACCCGGTTTATTGAAGATGGATCATACCTGCGCCTTAAAACGCTGACACTTTCGTATAATTTCGATAAAAAAGTTTTCGGTCATCAGAATATTATCAGTAATGTAAATGTGTATGCTACAGCAAGTAATATTTTTACCCTGACAAAGTATACCGGTTATGACCCCGAAGTGAATTATGCGGGCAACAGTGGTACCGTGTTGGGTATCGACTACGGAACTTATCCTCAGAGCAGATCCATCATTTTTGGTTTAAACGTAACTTTCTAAATATTTAATGAACATGAAAACAAAGATATTTAATCAAATAGTGTTGGCTGTATTGCTTATTGCGGGCACCTCCTGTGATGATTTTCTGGTCAGAATGCCGGTTTCAGATGTAACGGATGAAATGCTCGGAATTGATCCGAATGACAGTGGTGACTCGGTAAAATACAACAGCGCAGAACTGGCCGAATCCATTCTTTCTTCGGCTTACCGCAGCTTTCAAAATGAATATTATCAACTCGACCGTTATATTCTTGGTGATGCTCAGGCCGATAACTGCTACTCGGGTGAACCGAAAGCTCAAACTGTACAGATCGACCAGTTCTCCATTGATGCTAATAATGGTAATGTGCGCCGCGACTGGAGTTATATGTACGGACAGGTTTCTGGTGCCAACTCCATCATTCAGTGGGTGCCGTTGAATACCGATCCTAATCTTTCGGAAACAAGAAAAAAGGAAATTGTAGGGGAAGCCAGCTTTATCCGCGCGGTGGCCTATTTCAACCTGGTCAGATTGTTTGGAGATGTGCCTTTGGTCTTGAAAGAAATCCCGACCATTTCGAATGATAATCTTGAAGAAGTGTATCCTTTGCTGTACCCTGCCCGTCAGCCTGCTGATTCGGTATATGCACAAATTATCAGGGACCTGGAATATGCGGCTGCCAACTGTAAAGATTATTCAGCAAATAAGTTTGTGATTACGAAACCACTGGCGCATGCGGTGCTGGCCGAAGTTTACTCCACCAAAGGAGCTCCTGATAATGTGGATTGGGCAAAGGTGAAATACCATGCAGCTATCGTAACGGGCAATACCAATTACGATTTACTCACTGCATTCGATGACTTATGGGCTGCGGCTGCCGATGAATCAGGCAACAAAAACGAACACAGCAAAGAGTCATTGTTCGAAGTGGATTGTAACAGCTGGGCAACCATCGGCAACTGGTCGTACCAGATGTTCATGGGTACCGACTGGAAAAAATTTAACACCCCCAGTAAAGATATTGAAAAAGCATTCAACGATGCCGGAGATACCAGACGTAAACAGGCGAGTATTCTTTATCAGGATGTTACCGGTAAATGGTCGGATCAGATTTGGCCGGCAAGCGCTTATCCTTTTATCTACAAACAAAGGGTGAACGAAAAAGGCAATATCATCCTTTGGCGTTTAGCTTCAACTATTCTTTTGCACGCCGAAGCCGAAAATGAACTGGGAAATCTGGAACCGGCAAAGACATTGTTGAAAAAAATCAGGAACAGAGCCGGATTGGGAAATCCTGTTTCCACGTCGAAAGAACAACTCCGTCTGGAGATTGAAAAAGAACGGCGGCTGGAACTTGCTTTCGAAGGCTATCGCTGGTTCGACCTTGTACGTACCGGTCGTGCTATCGAAGTGATGCAATCGTGTTCCGATCATCAGAGCGGTTATGCTGTGAAGCTGAATGAGAATCGCCTGATTTGGCCGATTCCTCAGACGGAGCTCGATCAGAATGATTTGTTGATCCAAAACGCAGGATATTAGTGATAAGTGATGAGTGATAAGTGATAAGTGATGAATCAATAGCCTCCGGTTTTAACCTGAGGATCAATAAAAAATAAAATTTTAGCTGAGGAATTATTAATAGTTAAATTTGAGAAAGATGAAAAACAAAATAAAAAAATCAATATTCGGAATGCTGGCATTATTGCTCCTGATGTCGTGCCAACAGGAGGAGCTGCGTGTGCGCTTCCCGGCCTCCATGCCGGTGTTCGACAGCATCGCCGTTGCTGAGGATGCCATCATGTATGGCGATTCCATCTCCCTGAGTCTGGGAGTCTCTGACCCGCTGACACCGCTCTCAACACTCGAAATCAAAGTGGTGGTGAACGACGAAATCATTACTTCCGAGACCATTCGTACCAAAGGCAAGAGCGCTGCTTATGCAAAGAGATACCGGGTGCCTTTTGTGGCTCATATGCCTGATGGGGCGGAAGTGGAAGTACATGTGTCGTCCATCAATATCGAAGGAACAAAAAAAGATACGGTGATCTTTAATACCATTGCCTCGCGACCATCAATACCCACCATTTATATGGTGACGGCTTCTTCCACAGTGGAATTAAAACTGATAGATGCGCCTAACCATATTTATGAAGCTACCGGGTTGACATTCGGAAATGAAGTAAGTTTCCGCCTGGTAACCAAAGTTGACCGTTTCAAGAAAGCCGACTGGAAAAATCCTGATAATATCGCTTTCGGATGGGTTAACGGCGGTCTCGGATTGGTTTATCCGGTTTTTGAAGGCACTGTTGTTAAAAGCGTTACCGGAGAAATGATTACACTCTCCGATCCGACTCTGGTGGGCTTCAATAAGTTTACCCTGGATTTATTTAATTTCACTATTGAAGGCGATGGAGATAAACTGGTTCCGGCAACTTCGATGGATGTTTCGACATTCGGTACGGTAGAATTATCTTCAACCAACAACTTAAACGTTACCACTAAGGAAAACTGGAAAACCGGACAAATGTACCTGGGAAAAGGCACTGTGATGACGATCTCCGGCATGACGAATCTGGCCAACAGTCTGACACCCGATTTCTTTGATGTGAAGAGCGCTACTACTGCTGAGTTCTTAGGCGAAACAGGTATTTATACTGTGTATTATTTACCCAGTCTCAACTATCTGTGGGTAGAACAACCGACTGCCGTTTATCCTGATGCATTGTGGTTGTGTGGTGTAGGTTTCGGACCGCATGCTACTCCGTTCAAAAAATCTTCGTCGTGGAACTGGAATACACCGCTGGAATATAAATATTGCCGGAAAGTTTCGCCGGGAGTTTATGAGGCAGTCATGTATGTGGAACATGTGATTGATGCAACAGCAACAGAACCGTGGCGACTGACTTTCAATGCGAAATTCTTCCACCAGCGTGGTTGGGGTGGTGAAGAGGATGCCCGTACCTATACAATGCCGAACTCGCTTCTCACAGCGCCAACAGTTTCCGATCAGGGAAATTATGCGGGGACTGCTGATTTGGCGACTGTACCGGGTGTGTACAGGTTTACCATCAACACCACAACGAAAACATCGACTTTTGTAAAGATAAATTAAATACTAAGGATATTGAACCACATGTGCCTAATGTGGTTCAATATTAATTAACATAAAAACCAGATAATGCGTCAATTCATTGCAATATTATTCCTGACCACCATCTTTATGCTGAGTTGTAAAGACCCTGAAGTCATCGACCCAGATCCCAATCCTGTTGATTCCATTGGAGATGTGAACGTTTGGCTGACATCAGGCAATGAGGTTTTCCTGATGAAGAAACAAACGCCTGTTGATTTTTCGAGAGACCTGGGTGATTTCACCATCGTGCTCGATACAGCAACGACCTATCAGACCATGGATGGATTTGGCGCGGCGCTGACCGGCTCCTCGGCTTATCTGATCAATCAGATGTCGGCGGCCGACAGGGCAAAACTGCTGGAGGATTTGTTCGATCCGCAAAAAGGCATCGGACTGAATTACCTGCGCATCACCATCGGCTCTTCCGACTTCTCCATCGGGACATACAGCTACTGCGATAATCCGGATATCAGCACTTTTGCTATCCCCCAGCGCGACCGCGATGATCTGCTTCCGGTGCTCCGTCAGATTTTAGCCATTAATCCCTCGATGAAGATACTGGCAAGTCCGTGGAGTGCTCCGGCATGGATGAAACAAAACAACAGCATGTATGGCGGTAGTCTCAAAGGCGCTCAGGTGTACAATGATTTCGCAGAATATTTTGTACGTTATATTAAAGCCTTTGAAGCCGAAGGTATTACGATTGATGCTATCACGCTGCAAAATGAACCGATGCATGAAACCGGTGGTTATCCGACCATGAAAATGTTGTGGGAAGAACAAAATACCATCATTCGTGATTATGTGGGACCGAAATTCGTAGCCAATGGGATTCATGCCAAGATTATCATCTGGGACCATAATTTTGATATGGCCTACTATCCGCTGAATATCCTGAACGACCCGCTGACCCGTCAGTATGTTGCCGGAACCGGATGGCACGGATACGGAGGAGATGCTTCGGCCATTGATGCCGTACAGTCGCAGCATCCCGACAAGGATGTGTACTTCACCGAACAATCGGGTGGCGGTTGGAACACCGATACCCGCATGGGGAACATGTTCTGGTACATGAAGAATTTCCTGATGGCATCGGTAAACAGAGGTTCGAAGAATTTTATCATGTGGAACCTGGCGTTGAATCCGCAGAACGGACCGACCACCACCACCGGCGGTTGTCAGGACTGCCGTGGAGTGGTAACCATCAAAACCGATGGTACTTATATCAGGAATGAAGAATACTACCTGCTCGGACATTTCTCAAAATTTGTGCGTTTGGGTGCGCAAAGGGTAAAAAACACCTCAACGAACCTGCCTGACGGCATGACGCTTTCCAGTTTTATGAATACCGACGGATCAAAAGTGGTCGTCATCATGAACCGTAGCGGAGCCCGTAAAAGCTATAATATCAGGTGCGGAAACCGTAAATTTCTGTATAACCAGCTGAATGAATCGGTTGTAAGTTTTCACTTTAAATAATAATACTAAGAATGAGAACCATGAAACAAACATTGATTTTACTTTTTGCCATCGTCTTTACCGCTTGTAATGCCGGTAAAAAAGCAGTTCATGTCTGGTCGTCGCTGCCCGACACCGATCGGCTCCTTGTGGACAGCACCCTGCCCCTGAAAGCTTCCGCAGAAGAGATCAAAGATCTTGTGGAAATATTTCCCGATCAAACCTGTCAGACGGTGTTGGGAGTAGGCGCTGCCCTGACCCATTCTTCGGCTTATGTATTTCATCATCACCTGGATTCAGTGAGACGTGACTCTTTGTTCCGTGTGTTATTTACGCCCGAAGGTGTCGGTATCAACTATACCCGGCTGTGTGTGGGAGCCTCCGATTTCTCTTTCAATTTATTCAGTTATAGTGAAAAAGAGGATTTTACCCTGAGCAATTTCTCTATTGCCGAGGATCATAAAGATGTGATTCCCATGCTGAAACAGATCATTGCCATTAATCCCGGCATACAGATCATGGCTTCACCGTGGAGTCCTCCGGGCTGGATGAAAACAAACGGCAGCATGGTAGGAGGAAAGTTACGTACCGATTGCTACGATGTTTATGCCGAATATCTGATCAAATATATCAGGGCTTATCAACAGGAAGGGATAACTATTCATACCATGACCGTGCAAAACGAACCTGAGTTCGGGACGGCCGCTTATCCCTGCATGGACATG
>JAYFPP010000231.1:0-5047 GCA_034927635.1 Paludibacter sp. | reverse complement strand
CGCTTCGTAGTCTCGGGAAATAAGACACAAATTTATGAATCAGGGTATTAAATGTATTGGGTTATTAACTTCCGGCGGTGATGCTCCGGGAATGAATGCAGCCATCAGAGCGGTAACGCGTGCAGCAATTTTCAACGGAATCAGGGTAAAAGCTATTTACCGGGGATACAAAGGGTTGATTTCCGGTGAAATTGTTGAGTTTCAAACGCAAAATGTGAGTAATATCATTCAGCAGGGCGGAACGATTTTGAAGTCGGCACGTTGCGCGGAATTTCTAACTGAAGAGGGAAGAAGGATTGCATACGAAAGTCTGGTCAGAGAAGAAATTGATGCCTTAGTGGTAATTGGTGGTGACGGAACTTTTACCGGTGCCCGGATTTTCTCGCAGGAATATAATATCCCTATTGTCGGCATGCCGGGTACAATTGATAATGATGTTTTTGGTACCGATTCTACCATTGGATATGATACTGCCATGAATACAATAATTGATGCTGTTGATAAGATTCGTGATACAGCCAGCTCTCACGACCGGCTTTTTTTCATTGAAGTAATGGGTCGCGATGCGGGTTTTCTTGCCCTCAACAGCGCATTGGCCTCAGGAGCTGAAGCAGCAATAATTCCGGAAAGAGAAACGAAAGTCGACCAGCTGGATGAGTTGATCAGAAATGGCTTCAGAAAATCCAAAAACAGTAGTATTGTAATCGTTTCGGAAAGTGATGTTACCGGAGGTGCCAACGGTCTGGCCGAAAGGATGCGCAGAGAGCATCCCGAATATGATGTTCGTGTCTCAATTCTCGGACATATTCAGCGTGGCGGATCTCCTACCGCTTACGATCGCATCCTTGCCAGTCGCATGGGAGTGGCGGCTATCGATGCTCTTATGGACGGGTTACGCAATATCATGATCGGGATAGTGAATGATCAGATGGTTCATGTTCCTCTTGCTAAAGCAATCAAAGATGATAAGCCTGTTAATGAAAATCTTCTCGGAGTTTTGCAGATATTATCGATTTAATAAAAATATTTCACACTTTGATATCCCTGATCATCAATTGAATATTGGTGTTTCCGTTGAAGGTGTTTTCTTCGAGGGTATAGCAAATGTCCAGCGGATGTAGAGATTTAAGGTGGTCGTTGTACTCATACATTCCGAAAGCAATGCCATTCATTACATTTTCAGAACTTGAGTCCACCAGTTCCATCTTAAGATGTTCCTGTTCTTTACCGACAAGACGGCTTGAGCCGTAATCCATTACCTTACTTGTTGAAAAAACCGGTTTCATGTTGCCCGGACCAAATGGGCCGAATTGTTTCAGTACGCTGAAAAATTTAGGAGTAATATCCCTGAAAGAGATTTGTGCGTCGATATCAATCTGAGGAGAAGTTTGCTCCTCCGTAATTGTTTCAGCCACATATTTTTCAAAACGTTCAGTGAACAGCGTTACATTTTCCTCCTTCATCGACAAGCCCGCAGCATAACGGTGCCCTCCGAAATTTTCCAGTAAATCGCGGCACGAATCAATGGCATTGTAAATGTCAAACCCCGGAACAGAGCGCGCTGATCCTGAGGCCAGTCCATTCGATTTAGTCAGGACGATTGAAGGTTTGTAAAACTCTTCCGAAAGGCGGGAGGCAACAATTCCGATCACCCCTTTATGCCAGTCGGGTTTATACACAACAATTGATTTTCGACTTAGATACGCTGAATTTGAAGCAATGAGTTTTATAGCTTCATCCGTGATGTTTTTATCCAGATCCTTCCGGTCGTTATTATATTCGTTGATGGTTCCGCTTTTCTCCCTTGCAAAGTTCACATCGCTCGAAACCATCAATTCTACCGCCTCTGAAGCCAGTTTCATTCTTCCTGAAGCATTGATTCTCGGCCCAACCTTGAAAACTATATCCGAAATATTAATTTCTTTGTCGGCCAGTCCACAAACGTTTAAAATGCTTTTTACCCCGATACTTGGATTCGTGTTAATCTGCTTTAATCCGTAAAATGCCAGAATCCGGTTTTCACCGGTGATGGGGACAATGTCGGAAGCGATACTCAGCGCGACTAAATCGAGCAAAGGAATTAATTCGGAGAATGGAATATTATTCCTTTGTACAAAAGCCTGTAATAGTTTGAATCCTACTCCGCATCCCGAGAGATGTTTATAGGGATAGGGGCAGTCGGGTCGTTTAGGGTCTAATACCGCAACGGCATTAGGTAATTCCAGGTCTGGCGTATGATGGTCGCAGATAATGAAGTCAATATTGAGATCATTAGCATATTTGATTTTCTCAACAGCTTTAATGCCGCAGTCGAGTGCAATGATTAACTTGATTCCGTTTTTGTGGGCAAAATCGATACCCTGAATAGAAATGCCGTAGCCTTCGTTATACCTGTCGGGAATATAAAAGTCGACATTACTGTAAAATTTCTTGATGAACTTATAAACCAACGAAACAGAGGTTGTTCCATCCACATCGTAGTCGCCGTAAATTAAAATTTTCTCATTATCCTGTATTGCATCCGTCAGCCGGTTTACTGCTTTTTCCATGTCGGCCATCAGAAACGGGTCATGCAGGTTTGCAAAATCCGGTCTGAAAAAATTACGTGCATCCTCAAAAGTACAGATACCCCTTTGTATAAGCAACTGTGCAAGGATCGGACTGATGTTTAAGACTTCGGCTAATGTGTTTTTTATTTCAATTTGTTGTTCATCAAGGGTTTTAATTATCCATTTATGGGTCATTTGATGTTATTTTTTTAAAGTTGTAAAGGTAGTATAAATTTTTAATGCAACAAATAAGAAAAATTCTTATCTTTGCCTTTCTCATTTATACTTTCCATCCTCTGAAGCAGGTATTGGAGCTACAAATAAGTTCTCGAAACATAATGGATAAACGCAAATTATTAATTAAGTTCATTACATTTGATGTGCTGGCCTCACTCGTTGTCTGGTTGCTTTTCATGCTTTTCCGGAAAGTTTTTGTCGACACACAGGTCTTCAGGGATGTGAAAATATTTATTCCGAATTATGATTTCTTATCAGGCTTTATTTTTTTTCCATTAAGTTGTTTGTTTGTTCATTCATTGTCAGGTTATTATCGCAGGCCTGAAAATCAGTCTAAAACCACCTCTTTCCTTACTACTTTTGTAGCTACAGCTATTATTTCAATAACCATTTTTTTCGTATTGATGCTCGATGATATAGTCGTCTCCTATCAATATTATTATTATTCATTTTTGGTGTTATTTGGGTTGCTCTTTTTCTTTACGTTTTCGGCCAGATTAGTCATCTATAATCAGATTAAACATGCCTTTAAAACGAAAAAATGGACCATTAATACATTAATTGTTGGCACAGGAAAAAATGCCGTCAAAATGGCTAATGAATTAGAGAAGAAGGCGGAGGAGCATACCTTAAAAGGGTTTATATCAGTCGAGAATCAACCCAATGAGGTGCCAAAAGAAGCAGTGGTCGGGTATTTTAATAATATCGGCGATGTAGTTGCAAAATATGAAATCAAGGATGTAATTATTTCCTTAGATAACACAGATGAATATCAGCTTTTTAAATTAATCAATGCCTTGTATAAGCATGACGTGGATATTCGTTTTACGCCCAGGCTTTATGAGATTCTCACCAGTGGTTCCCGTATCAAAATGATGGGAGTAAATCCATTAGTAAACATAACTAATCTGAATATGCCAGACTGGCAATTCAGCGTCAAGCGATATTTTGATATTTTAATATCCCTGATTGCGTTAATATTGTTAAGTCCGGTACTCATTTATTTTATCATAAGGGTGAAAAAAGATTCTCCCGGTCCGGCTTTTTATTTGCAGGAGCGGATAGGTTATTTAGGAAAGCCTTTCAGGATCATTAAATTCAGGACTATGTATGTTGATTCGGAAAATGGTACCCCGCAATTGAGCAGTGCCAACGATGGCAGAATTACCCCTTTGGGTAGAATGCTCCGCAAGTACAGGATTGATGAATTGCCTCAATTATGGAATATTCTCAAGGGAGATATGAGTATCGTCGGGCCCCGTCCTGAGAGAAAGTATTATATTGATCAGATTATAGAAGAAGCCCCCTATTACTGCCTGTTGTATAAGATACGTCCCGGATTGACTTCCTGGGGCCCAATCAGAATAGGATATTCTGATACCGTTGAGAAAATGATAGAGCGACTTAACTACGATATTATTTATCTTGATAATATGTCATTGTTGAATGACATGAAAATATTGTTTCAGACGATTGAGATAATATTTAAAGGAAAAGGTATATAAATAATAGTTGAGAATTGAAAGTTGAGAGTTGAAAATTTATAAAATGATGAATAATAAAGATTGGTATTTAAGAATGATTGCATGGCGTGAAGCACATGTTCAACAACGTCATTTTATTCTGATATTGAGCTTTGTGATTGGATTTTTTGCCTCTGTAGCAGCGAATCTTTTAAAAAGCACCATTCATTTTATCCAGCAATTGCTTACCAATAGTTTCGATCGGTTTGAAGTTAATTACTGGTATCTCGTGTTCCCTGTTATAGGTATTCTTATTACATCCCTGTTTGTAAGATATATAGTTAAGGATGATATCAGCCATGGTGTTACCCGCATTCTGTATGCCATTTCACAACGAAAAAGCATCCTGAAGTTACACAATGTATGGTCGTCGTTGGTGGGAAGTTCTATAACGATTGGGTTTGGTGGGTCGGTTGGAGCAGAGGCTCCGATTGTTCTTACAGGATCGGCAATAGGTTCCAACCTGGGTAAATTTTTCAAAATGGATCAAAAGACCCTGATGCTTTTAGTAGGGTGTGGCGCTGCAGGAGCTATCGGTGGGATTTTTAAGGCACCGATTGCAGGATTGGTGTTCACTTTAGAGGTACTGATGCTCGATATGACGCTTGCTTCTGTAGTGCCGATTATCATATCCTCCATCACTGCTACGACTTTTACCTACATTTTCTCCGGTAGTGCTTTTATGTTTCAGATTGGTAACTATCAGCCCTTTGCGGTCGACAGAATTCCTCAGTTAGT
>JAYFPP010000065.1:0-16957 GCA_034927635.1 Paludibacter sp. | reverse complement strand
GCAACTGATATTCTCACGGTGGAAGCTGAAGCAATAGAAGCTGTTTCCGGTGGTGAAATGAATGTATCGACAGAAACACTCTCACATGCTGATTCCGACTTGAGAATTAAGCCATATATTATTCAACTGTGGCACGAACGTCAGGGGTTAGTCCGGTCAGTGAAGAGCACTAAACGTGTAACACAGATATCCTTGCATGGTTTACCCAAAGGGATGTATTTTGTGCATGTACAAAAAGAAGGTGAAGCCGTTCAAAAACAGATGTTGTGGGTGAGATAGGTTAACCCTGTTTCAATAATACTAAAAAAGCCAATTTCCGTACAAACACGGAAATTGGCTTTTTTAAATCTTTACAGAATATCTTATTCTGCTGCAGGAGTTTCTGCTTCTTCAGCAACAGGAGCTTCAGCGGCAAGTTCTTCGGCAGGAGCAGCGGCTTCTGCTTCAGCAGCTTTTGCTTCGGCTAATTTCTTAGCTAGTTCGGCAGCTTTTGCTTTGTTTACTTCCTTTTCAGCAGCTAAGCTTGCTTTCGCAGCAGCGGCCTTTTCAGCAGCAATTTGTTCTTTTGTTTTGTTGGTTTGTCCTTCTTTTGAAGTTTTCCAGGCAGCAAAACGTTTTTCTGCTTCTGCTTCATCAAAAGCACCTTTTTTTACACCTTCCAATAAGTGTTTCATCATCAATACACCTTCTGATGAAAGAATGTTACGGGTGGTGTCGGTTGGTTGAGCACCGGTTTGCATCCAATATAAAGCTCTTTCGAACTTCAAATCAACGGTTGCAGGGTTGGTGTTCGGGTTGTATGAACCGATACGTTCAATGAATTTGCCATCACGTGGCGCACGACTGTCGGCAATAACGATATGATAATAAGCATATCCTTTGCGACCATGACGTTGTAATCTGATTTTTACTGGCATTTTTTTGTTTTAATTAAATGATTATACCTGATGCTTTTTCTCGAAAAGCGGCTGCAAAGATATGAAAAAGAATTATAAATTAAAAATTTAGAATTAAAAAAAGGAAAGTATTCTCAATTCTCAACTTTCAACTCTCAACTTCTCACTCTTCATTACCCAGGCGTCAGCAAAACGGGCATCCTGGCGGCGGATCTGCTCCATGTAATTCACTGCGGAAATGAGATCGGGGAAAGTGCGGATGACAACTTTTGAGTTGCTGGAGGCAGTGATAACCTCCGATTCGTCGAAATTTCCGGCGATAAGTTGATCGCGGTACTCTAATGCTGTCTTTTCGGATTGAAATGCTGCGACTACCACCTTATAAGTGTATTGTGCCTCAGCCGTTGAAGCGGTTGTGGACACTTCTTCGTTGGGAGTTGCCGGAGCCGGCGTAACGGTAACTTCGGGCAATTCAACCTTGTTTAAGGAATAAAAATCAGCCTTGATTACTTTGGCGTTATCATTTACTTCAGTAGAAAACAGCAGACAAATAAAAGTGATGAAAATAGCAGCATATTTCATTAGTTGCCTGGCCGGTAAGGTAAATACAATATCCTTTGATTTATTGATATTGCTTACAGGCAGGCTTATCGGTTTCAATCCGAAATTATTCGGAAGAAAATCAACATTTTCAGCAGGTAAAAATAATAAATGCGCTTCTTTGTCAGCATGGAATGTTCCTATGTTTCCAAAACCAAGCTTTCTGCTTTTTCTGAGTTTAATCAGAAAGCGACCTGTTTCATCCTCTATCAGCTTTGCCGCCTCACGATAGCTGATGCGCATCTCTTTGGAAATGGCCACAGCCAGCATTCCGTCGGTATGGTGAATCAGCGGATTAAAACTTATAGTGGCCGAGGGAGGAAATATCTTTCCATTAGAAATAACGGCCTGACGCTTTTGTACAACAAAGCCGCCCAAGCCCGGAACTACTGCATGATCGTTACATGCAAGCAATTTTTCTATGTGAGGTATTAACTTATCCACGACACAAAAATAAAATAAAGATTCGGGAATTGGTAATTTTTGTTCAAAAAGATGTGAACATTCTTTTAACATTGATTATAAAGGTTTGTTTTTTAACCATATAAGTCATATAAGTTACATATAAGCTTTTTTTCAGGTAAGCCTGAGAATTTTATATCAATAACATAACTACAAATACCAGTTTATTCAGGATATTAATGGTATAAATAATAACTAAAACTTATATGTAACTTATATGACTTATATGGTAAAAAAAAAGTACGCTATTTTGTAGCCGGAAAAATCTGTGTACTTTTGCATCCTGATTATTAACCATAAATTAAATAATTGAGTGAAAACTATTTTAATTACCGGAGGAGCCGGATTTATCGGTTCGCATGTAGTACGTTTGTTTGTAAATAAATATCCTGAGTATAAAATCATCAATCTGGATGCCCTGACTTATGCCGGGAATCTCGAAAATCTGAAAGATATAGCCGGTGCACCGAATTATACTTTCGTAAAAGGTGATATTACCGATGAACCATTTATCACTGAATTGTTCAGGACTTATCAGTTCGACGGAGTGGTGCATCTTGCTGCCGAGTCGCATGTCGACCGTTCCATTACCGATCCCTTTGCCTTCATCAGAACCAATGTTTTCGGAACGGCTAACCTGCTGAATGCTGCAAAGGAAGCATGGAAAGGAAATATGGAGGGAAAAAGATTTTATCATATATCGACCGATGAGGTGTACGGTTCACTGGGCGAAACGGGTTACTTTACCGAAGAGACCGCCTACGACCCGAGAAGTCCGTATTCAGCTGCCAAAGCTTCTTCCGATCATTTTGTAAGGGCTTATCATCATACCTATGGCTTGCCGGTGGTAGTGTCCAACTGTTCCAATAATTATGGAGCAAATCATTTTCCGGAAAAACTGATTCCTCTTTCTATTAATAATATTAAGCATAACAAGCCCATTCCTATCTACGGAAAAGGAGAAAACGTGCGCGACTGGTTATGGGTGAATGATCATGCGCGTGCCATCGATATAATCTTTCACAAGGGCGTGGATGGCGAAACGTATAATATCGGTGGAAATAATGAATGGACAAACATAGCGCTGATCAAAAAGCTATGCGAAATAATGGATAGCAAACTCGGACGGGAGCCTGGTGAATCGGCCAAACTGATTACCTACGTAAAAGACCGTGCGGGACATGATTTGCGTTATGCAATCAATTCATCAAAACTTCAGAGAGAACTCGGATGGAAGCCTTCGCTGCAATTTGAAGAAGGACTGGAGAAAACAGTGGATTGGTATTTAGCCAATCAGGAATGGATGGATAATGTGACAAGCGGACAGTATCAGTCTTATTATCAGAAACAATACGAACAAAGATAAATGATGATGAAATTTGTATTTACAAAAAAAAAGACTATCTTTGCAATCGAAATTTGAAACGTGGAGGGGACATCAGTCCCCTTTATTGTTGAAATAAATCGAATTATGTTAGATAAAGTTATTGTAAATCAGATAATTGACGAATACCTACAGGATAGTGAACTCTATCTTGTTGATTTGAAAATCACACAGGATAATCGTGTGTTGATTGAAATTGATGCATTTAAAGGAGTTTCGCTGGATGATTGTATTGGGTTGAACCGGTATATTGAATCGAAAATTGATCGGGAAATTGAGGATTATGAACTGGAAGTGAGTTCCGCCGGTCTGACAGAACCCTTTAAAGTCCTGAAACAGTACGAAAAGAATATAGGTAAAGAAGTGGAGGTGCTGACCACAGAAGGTAAAAAGATGACCGGAGTAATAAGTCAGGTTGCAGAAGAACAGTTCGGACTGACCATTGAAAAAAACATGAAACAGGAGGGTGCAAAACGCAAAACCACCGTTAAAGAAGAATTATTATTGTCATACAAAAATATTAAAACAACTAAATTGATCATTAGATTCAAATAAGCTATGGGCAAAAAAGAAACCATTAATTTGATTGATACTTTTTCGGAATTTAAAGAGTTGAAAAGTATCGACAGAACTACACTGATTTCTGTAATGGAAGAATCTTTCAGAAGTGTAATTTCAAAAATGTTCGGAAGTGATGATAATTACGACGTAATTATCAACCCCGACAAAGGCGACTTTGAGATTTACCGTAACCGTACAGTAGTAGAGGATGATGCACTTGAAGATGATAACCTTCAGATTTCACTTACTGAAGCCAAAAAGATTGATGAAGATTATGAAGTTGGAGAAGATGTAACGGATACGGTTGACTTTATGAGTTTCGGACGCAGAGCCATCCTGAATCTTCGCCAGACGCTGGCATCAAAAATTTTAGAACTTCAGAAGGAAAATGTATTTGCCAAATATAGCGAGAAAGTAGGACAGATTGTGAGCGCCGAACTTTATCAGATATGGAAAAAGGAAATGTTGCTGATTGATGATGAAGGTAATGAGTTGTATCTTCCTAAATCAGAGCAAATACCTACAGATTTCTATCGTAAGGGAGATACTGTTCGTGCAGTAGTTGCCATGGTGGAAAATAAAAATAATAATCCTAAGATCATCCTGTCAAGGGTTTCTCCTGTTTTCCTCGAAAGATTATTTGAACTGGAAGTTCCGGAAATCAACGAGGGACTTATTACGATCAAGAAAATTGCCCGTATGCCGGGTGAAAGAGCCAAAGTAGCTGTTGAATCGTACGATGACCGTATTGACCCGGTTGGAGCCTGTGTGGGAGTAAAAGGATCGCGTATCCATGGTATTGTACGTGAATTACGCAACGAAAACATAGATGTAATCAATTACACCAACAACACCAGCTTGTTTATTCAGAGATCTTTAAGCCCTGCAAAGATATCATCTATCCGTTTTAATGAAACAGAGAAGAAGGCTGAAATCTACATGAAGCCTGAAGAAGTATCGCAAGCCATCGGTAAAGGAGGTTTGAATATTAAACTCGCAAGTATGCTCACGGGTTATTCGCTGGATGTATACCGCGAACTGGATGATGAAGAAGAAACAGAAGATATCTACCTGGACGAATTCAATGACGAAATTGAACAATGGGTGATTGATGCCTTCAAGAGCATTGGTTACGATACTGCAAAAAGCGTACTTGCCGTTCCACGTCAGGACTTGATTCGTCGCACCGACCTTGAGGAAGAAACCATCGATGAAGTGTTGGCTATCCTGAGAGCGGAATTTGAAGAAGAAGCGCAATAAGCAGCATATATAAAATCGTCACATTGGATGATGATGTTTCTGCTTGTGTTTTGATAAAAGTTACTTAAAAATTTAGAATATAACATGCCCATAAGATTAAGTAAAGCTTGTAAAGAATTAAATATCGGTATTACTACTGCCGTTGATTTCCTGGCAAAAAAAGGTAACAAAATTGCTGTTGATCCGAATCTGAAATTATCGGATGAACTACATTTGTTATTAGTTAAAGAATTCAACAAAGACATGGCTCTGAAGATTGAGTCAGAACGCATTAGTCAGGAACGTCATCTGAAAGAAAAAGCTGCTACCGTTGCCCTTGAAGGTTATGGTGTACAGAAAACTGTAGAGAAAGAAGAAGATGTAATTCCTGTTGAAGTTCCAAAAGAACAACTTCCATCATTCAAACAGGTCGGACAAATCGATCTGGACGCTAAACCCAAAAAACCTGAAACTCCTGCAAAAGAGGAAGTAAAGGAAGTTGTGGTAGCAGAAGTGGTGAAAGCGGAGCCAAAAGAAAATCCTGTTGCTGAGGTGGAACAACCGAAACCGGTAGTCCCTGAGAAAACAGAAACTCCTGAAACAGTAATTGTTTCGGAACCAATCATTGAACCTGTTGTCGAAGTTGTTGTTGAAGAAGTGAAGGTAGCTGAAGAACCGACAGTGCAGGAAAAACCTGTTGTACCGGCCGTTGAGACTAAACAGGAAAAAGAAGTTGTTGAAACCGAAGCTCCTGTTCAGGTGGAGGAAAAACCGGCACCTGAAGTTGTAGTGAAAGAGGAGATAAGTGAAGTTGTTGAAGATGATATATTTACTATTTCAAGGCCAGCTTTTGATAAAACACCTGTGGTTATCGGTAGTATCGATTTGAATTTACTGAATCAAAATACCCGCCCGAAACCTAAGACAAAAGAACAAAAGAAAAAGGAGAGGGAGGAAAAAAACCGTCTGACCACCGAACCCAAAAAGACGCTCAGCCTTACTTTAAATGATGATGAAAGTAAGAAGAAGAAGAAACGGGAACGATTCTCAAATCAGAAGGTGGATATTGAACACTTCCCTGCAGATGCAGTGAAGAAGCCTGTTCAAAATATCCAACCCAAGCTTGCAAAAGATAAGTTTAAGAAACCTCTGAAAACAGTCGTTGATGAAGAGGAAGTACAGAAACAAATCAAGGAAACCTTAGCCAGAATGGCCGGAGGGAATAAAAAAGGTAAAGGTTCAAAATACCGCCGTGAAAAAAGAGATAGTTTCTCTGCCCGCCAGTCGGAACTGGAACAACAGGAACGCGAACAGGAAACCATTCTGAAATTAACCGAATTCGTTACTGTTAGTGAATTGGCAGTGATGATGGACGTTAGTGTCAATCAGGTTATTGCTACCTGTATGAGCATAGGTATGATGGTTTCGATTAACCAGCGATTGGATGCGGAAACGATTAATATAGTAGCAGAGGAATTCGGATTTACGACCGAGTTTGTAAGTGCCGACGTGGTGGAAGCTATCGGTGAAGATGAACCTGATACAGAAGAAGAACTGGAACACAGAGCTCCGATTGTAACTGTAATGGGACACGTCGACCATGGTAAGACATCATTACTCGACTATATCCGTAAAACGAACGTGATTGCTGGTGAGGCCGGTGGTATCACCCAGCATATCGGTGCCTATAATGTGAAACTCGATAATGGTCAAAGGATTACTTTCCTTGATACTCCGGGTCACGAGGCGTTTACCGCTATGCGTGCACGTGGTGCCAAGGTTACTGATATTGCCATTATTATTGTAGCTGCCGACGATAATGTGATGCCTCAAACTATTGAGGCTATCAATCATGCTTCAGCTGCTAATGTTCCGATTATTTTTGCCATCAACAAAGTGGATAAACCGGGAGCTAATCCTGAAAAAATTAAGGAAACACTTGCCAATATGAATTACCTGGTAGAAGACTGGGGAGGAAAATACCAGTCGCAGGATATTTCGGCCAAACAGGGTATAGGCATTCCGGAACTTCTGGAGAAAGTACTGCTCGAAGCTGAAATGCTTGATCTGAAGGCAAATCCTAATAAACGTGCTTCGGGATCAGTTATCGAATCATCATTGGATAAGGGCAGGGGATATGTTTCTACGATTCTGGTACATAATGGTACGCTGAAAATGGGAGATGTTGTGCTTGCAGGTATTAATTACGGCAAGATAAAAGCAATGTTCAACGAGAGAAATCAGAGAATTAAACAGGCGCTTCCTGCTGAACCTGTTTTGATACTCGGATTGAACGGAGCACCTCAGGCCGGTGACAACTTTAACGTGATGGCAACGGAACAGGAAGCCCGCGATATTGCCAACAAGCGTGAACAGTTGCAACGCGAACAGAGTCTCCGTACCAAAAAGCACTTTACGCTTGATGAATTGGGTCGTCGTATTGCATTGGGTGACTTTAAAGAATTGAATATCATTGTGAAAGGTGACGTGGATGGTTCTGTTGAAGCATTGGCTGATTCTTTATTGAAACTCTCAACTGAAAACATTCAGGTGAATGTAATTCATAAAGCAGTAGGTGCTATTTCGGATTCGGATATTTTGCTTGCTGCTGCATCGAATGCCATTATTTGCGGATTCCAGGTGCGTCCGTCTGCTTCTGCCCGTAAAATGGCAGAAAAAGAAGAAATTGATGTACGCTTGTATTCAATTATTTACGATGCAATTGAAGAGATTAAATCGGCCATGGAAGGAATGCTTTCTCCAGAAATTAAGGAAGAAGTTACTGCAACTGTCGAAGTACGCGAAGTATTTAAAATCACTAAGGTCGGCACTGTGGCCGGATGTCTTGTTCGTGAAGGTAAAATCAAAAGAACCAACAAAGTGCATATCATCCGCGATGGTATTGTAGTGTATACCGGCGAACTTGATTCTCTTAAACGTTTTAAGGAAGATGTGAAAGAAGTTGGAACCAACTATGAATGTGGTTTGAATATCAAAAATTACAACGACATCAGAGTAGGGGACATGATTGAAAGTTTTGAAGAAACAGAAGTGAAAAAAACACTTTAATGCTTATTCAGGAATAGATAAATATCAATGATAAATAATAAACCTCTCATTTTAATTACAAATGACGATGGCGATACCGCCAAAGGAATCAGTGTTTTAACAAAGCTGATGATGCAACTGGGTGATGTGGTGGTGATGGCCCCTGATGGCCCAAGGTCGGCGCAGTCGAATGCCCTGACAGTAACGCATCCGATACGCTTCCGTAAGCTGGAAGAAAGTGAAGGACTGGTAAGATATTCCTGCAACGGAACGCCTACTGATTGTGTGAAACTGTCGTTAAATGAAATTCTTGATCGTAAACCGGATTTGTTGGTTTCGGGTATCAACCATGGGTCGAATGCTGCCATTAATGTGATCTATTCAGGGACAATGGGAGCTGTGCTCGAAGGCTGTGAAAACAGTATTCCTTCAATTGGCTTTTCCATTTCCAACTTTAGTCCTGATGCCGATTTTTCACGTTTTGAGCCTTATATTCTTCAGATAGCTAAAGAGGTATTGCAGAAAGGTTTGCCACATGGCATCTGCCTGAATGTCAATGCACCTGCCGAAGTAATTAATGGAATTAAGGTGGCAAGACAATGTGACGGACACTGGACAAAAGAATTTGCAAAACGTGTAGACCCGCATGGCAGAAGCTATTATTGGTTAACCGGCTATTTCGATAATCATGAACCGGAAGCGGAAGATACCGATGAATGGGCCCTGGCGCACGATTATGTTTCAGTGGTTCCGACAAAAATTGATCTGACGGCACATGAAATCATCAATGATTTTAGAAAACGATTTGAATAATATTTATATTGTTTTGTAAATGAATATATAAAATTGTAGAGACGTTGCATGTGCAACGTCTCTACGTTTTTTATTGAATTAAAACCCGATGGAGTTTAATGTGCATAACCCCGTGCGGTGCTTGTCCCGACTTGTCGGGGCGAAGCGCAGCTCGGGGATGAATGTCGCACACACGCTACACTACCCCGGAGGGGTCGAACCTGTAATATCCATATTTATGGGCATAAAAAAACCGGAAATTAATTCCGGTTTTTTTATCATAAGAACATCTGTTTATGCTTCTGCTTCAGGAGCAGCAAAACTTTGTTCACTCATTCTCTTGTAGCCGGTATAACGCCATTTGGCATTTTCTTCAGCAGCAACGAACAATTCTTTTGCTTGTTCCGGGAATTGCTTCAATAATGAAGTATATCGTACTTCACTTCTGAGGAAATCCTGGAACAGTTCCCATTGTGGTTCTTTTGAATCAAGCTGCATTGGGTTTTTACCTTCTTTTTCCAATTCAGGATTATAACGGTACAGATGCCAGTAACCTGATTTAACAGCCATTACCTGTTGATCGCCGTTTGAGGCACCCATTCCTGCCACCAAACCATGACTGATACATGGTGAGTAAGCAATGATGATGGATGGTCCGTCGTAGGCCTCAGCTTCGCGGATAGCTTTCAGAGCCTGAGCCTGATTAGCTCCCAATGAAATCTGAGCCACATAAACATAACCGTAAGTTGCAGCAATCATACCAAGATCTTTCTTACGGATTCTCTTACCGGAAGCGGCAAATTTAGCTACGGCACCAACCGGAGTTGATTTGGAAGCCTGACCACCGGTGTTAGAATAAACTTCAGTATCGAGTACTAAAATGTTTACATTCTTTCCGGAAGCGATAACATGATCTAATCCACCGAAACCGATATCGTATGCCCAACCGTCACCACCGATAATCCATTGTGACTGTTTTACCAGATATTTTGTTAAACCGGAGATTTCTTTGCAATAAGCACATTCCTGCTTGTTAACCAAAGGTTTAATCTGAGCAGCCAGTTCTTTTGTTTTATCTCCGTTTTCTTTGTTTTCAATCCATTCGGCAAACAAAGCTTTCAGTTCATCTGAACAGCAGTTTTCGTTGATAGCTGATTTCATCAGTCTTTCAATTCTGTCGCGCATCTGATCATTGGCGAAAACCATCCCTAATCCGAATTCAGCATTGTCTTCAAACAAAGAGTTTGCCCATGCCGGTCCGCGGCCTTCGTCGTTGGTGGTATAAGGAGTTGAAGGAGCAGAAGCAGAATAAATAGAAGAACATCCGGTTGCATTCGATACCATCTGACGATCACCGAACAACTGAGAAACCAGTTTTACATACGGAGTTTCACCACAACCTGCGCAAGCTCCGGAGAACTCAAACAGCGGAGTAGCTAACTGTGAATTCTTAACATTGGCCTTTACATCTACCAGGTGTTGTTTGGTTTTAACGTTCTCAACACAGAAATCCCAGTTTACCTGATTGTCGTATTGAGTTTCGATAGGCACCATCTTGAGCGCTTTACCGTTTTTATTGCCCGGACAAACTTCAGCACAGTTGTCACATCCCATACAGTCGAGCACGTCAACCTGAATGCGATATCCCATGCCTGCAAAAGCTTTTCCATTAGCTTTCAGGGTTTCGAAACTGGCCTGAGCCAGTTCAGCTTCGTCAAGTACAAACGGTCGGATAGCAGCGTGAGGACAAACATAGGCACACTGGTTACACTGGATACAGTTGTCCATTTCCCATACAGGAACGGTAGCAGCCACACCGCGTTTCTCAAATTTTGATGTTCCCTGTATCCATGTACCGTCTTCGCGGCCTTTGAATACAGAAACAGGTAAGTCATCACCTGCCTGAGCATTTACAGGAGCAACTATGTTTTTGATGAAGTCAGGTACATTCTTTTCAGCTGCTTCCTCTTCATCAGCAAGATTTGCCCATGATGCAGGAACATCAACCATTTCATATTCACCACCACGATCAACGGCAGCATAGTTCATGTTGATCACCTTTTCCCCTTTTTTACCGTAAGATTTTACGATGGCATATTTCATTTTTTCCACTGCCAGTTCATAAGGAATAACATTGGTAATTTTGAAGAATGCCGATTGAAGGATGGTGTTGGTACGATGACCTAAACCGATTTCGTGTGCAATATTTGTTGCATTGATGATGTATAAAGTGATGTTGTTTTTCGCCAGATAACGTTTAACATTCACCGGAAGGTTGTTTTTTACTTCTTCAGCGGTCCAAACGGTATTCAAAAGGAAAGTACCGTTCTTTTTCAAACCTTTGGTTACATCATACAAACGAAGGTAAGCCTGTACGTGACAAGCAACGAAGTCCGGAGTAGTTACCAAATAGGTTGAGCGGATAGGAGAGTCGCCGAAACGAAGGTGCGAACAGGTAAAACCACCTGATTTCTTTGAGTCATAAGCGAAATATGCCTGACAATATTTATCAGTATTATCACCGATAATTTTAATGGAGTTTTTATTAGCTCCTACTGTACCGTCAGCACCTAAACCATAGAATTTTGCTTCGTAAATACCTGCACCACCCATAGGAATTTCTTCTTTCAACGGAAGAGAAGTAAAGGTGACGTCATCAACAATACCTACAGTGAACTGATTTCTTGGAGATGGCAGACTCAAATTCTCAAATACCGACAATACCTGTGAAGGGGTAAAATCTTTTGAAGACAAACCGTAACGGCCACCAACCACCAAAGGTTGATTTTCGGTGCCATACAATACATCTTTTACATCTAAGTACAAAGGTTCACCACCAGCTCCCGGTTCTTTGGTACGGTCGAGTACACAAATACGTTTTGCAGTTTTTGGTAATACTGATAAGAAATGTTTTGCAGAGAAAGGACGGTACAAGTGTACTGAAACCAAACCGACTTTTTCTCCTTTTTCAGTAAGATAATCGATACCTTCGCGGATAGCTTCGGTAGCAGAACCCATGGCAATAATCACGCGATCAGCATCAGGAGCGCCATAATAGTCGAACAATCCATGTTGACGACCGGTAATTTTAGCAAGTTCATTGAGGTAGTATTCTACTACTCCTGGAACTGCATCGTAGAAAGGATTACAAGCTTCGCGGGCCTGGAAGTAAATATCGGGATTTTGTGCAGTACCGCGTACAACAGGACTTTCGGAGTTTAATGCACGATCGCGGAAAGCGGCAAGGTCTTTCTGATCAACTAATGCAGCGACAGCCTCTCCATCAATTTCTTCAATCTTCTGAATCTCGTGAGAAGTACGGAAACCATCGAAGAAATGAACAAAAGGAATACGGGTTTTAATAGATGCCAAATGGGCAACAGCAGCCATATCCATTACTTCCTGAACAGATCCGGTAGCAAATAAAGCACATCCGGTCTGGCGAACAGCCATAACATCCTGATGGTCACCAAAGATTGAAAGTGCATGAGATGCCAGAGCACGTGCAGAAACATGATAAACACCGGGTAGTAATTCACCGGCTACTTTATACATGTTAGGAATCATTAGTAAAAGTCCCTGTGATGCTGTAAAGGTAGAAGTCAATGCACCGGCCTGTAATGAACCGTGCATGGCGGCAGCAGCACCAGCTTCAGATTGCATTTCCTGTACCTGCACAGTTTCGCCAAAAATGTTTTTGCGACCGGCAGCCGCCCATTCGTCAACATATTCAGCCATTGTTGATGAAGGGGTGATTGGGTAAATCGCAGCTACTTCACTGAACATATAAGCGATATGTGCAGCAGCCTGATTACCGTCACAGGTTAAAAATTTTTTTTGTTTTGCCATTTTCGTTAGTAGTTATGTTGATAATTGTTTGATTTAATAGAGTAATCCAAACATCCAAAGCGGTATTTCACGCTTATTGGAGACTTCGGGTGCATCAACTGCATAATAAGTTCTTGAACCGTAGCGGTTCTGAGTTTTCACATCATACTTGAAGTTCAGTTTTCTGTCAACACAGAAATCGTTGTGATACCTGCTCATATTTACTTTGTGCTTTGCGTGTAAGGCATTGTACAAAAATGTTTTCCGTTCTGCTTCTCTGTCAATGGCATTTGGAAATACCGCGTGCATGAGATTGGTGTTCTGAACAAATAATTGTTTTGGTTTTTTAGGATAGTCCTCTTCTTCAGCATACAAAGTGTTCAGCAAGCGGGCATCTTTCAGATATTTGATATAATTCATTATTGTTGCCCTTGAAGTCTGAATTTCTGTTGCCAGCTGACTTATATTTGCCGGTCCCGGAGCGTTTTTCATAATCAGATATAAAAGCTTCCTGATTTTTGAAAGATACTTCAATTCAATCTGTTTAATCAGAAGTATATCCACCTCCATCATCATGTTCATCGTTTTCAGCAAATTCTCCGAGTAGTTTCTCTTTTCCAGAAAAAAAGGATAAAAACCAAACTCAAGATAATCCTGAAAATAATCCATGGGATTCACTTTTTTTCTGATTTCCTTATTGATATGAAGATGATCAGCAAGAATCTCATCCAGTGAATAGGAACGTATGTCAAGGCCTGTTTTTAAGTTAATAAATTCTCTGAACGAAAATCCCCTTAAATTGTACACCTGCACTACATCATGAATATCCTTGTTTTCCTCCATCAACCGCATAACTGAGGACCCGGAAAAGATAATTTGTAATTCGGGAAAGGAATCATAGCATATTCTAAGTTCCTTTGACCAGTTTTCATATTTGAAAGTCTGGTCGATCATTAATGTCCTTCCACCCTGTTCGTAGAATCTTTTGGCAAATTCAACCAGACTGTGCTCGGTAAAGTACAGATTGTTGAAATTGATGTACAGACAGCTGCGATCTTTGCCAAAACGCTCTTTAGCATATTGGAGCAGAAAGGTTGTTTTACCTACCCCACGACTACCTTTGATACCTATTAATCTGTGGCTCCAGTCGATCTCGTCCATTAATAACCGACGGACGGGAGATTGCAGATGTTCAATCAAATCGTGATGTGTTCTGTAAAACGACTCCATGATATTAAATTTGACGACAAAATTACAATAATTTTTTGTATTTTGCAATGTCGGGATTGCAAAATAAGCAATTGAAGCAATATTTATGCGTGTAAAATCAAAACAGGCTATCCGGATTTAACCGGACAGCCTGTTTCTTATCATTTAAAAATATTTATTACAAAATCATGCATGTTTAAGTGCCGCCTGAGCTGCAGATAAGCGTGCGATTGGCACACGGAACGGAGAGCAACTTACATAGTTCAATCCAACCATATGGCAGAATTCAACGGATGATGGTTCGCCACCATGTTCACCGCAAATACCTACTTTCAAATCAGGACGAACAGAGCGACCTTTTTCGGTAGCCATTTTCACCAATTGTCCCACACCATTGCGGTCGAGCACCTGGAACGGATCCACTTTCAGAATCTTCTTTTCAAGATAAATCGGGAGGAAAGAAGCAATATCGTCACGGGAATAACCAAAGGTCATCTGCGTAAGGTCATTTGTTCCGAAAGAGAAGAATTCAGCTGATTTGGCAATTCTGTCGGCAGTTAAAGCTGCACGCGGAATTTCAATCATAGTACCAACCTTGTAAGCAATGCTGTCGCCCACTTCTTCAAATAATTTAGCTGCAGTGGCACGGATTACTTTTTCCTGTTCGATGAATTCATATACAATACCTGTAAGCGGTACCATAATTTCAGGAATAGCGGTGATTCCTTTTTTCTTCAACGCTAAAGCAGCACCTAAAATAGCACGGGTCTGCATTTCTGTGATTTCAGGATATGTATTTCCCAAACGGCAACCACGATGACCTAACATCGGATTTTGTTCGTGTAAAGCATCTACCCGTTGTTGAATTGTTTTCAAAGGCACACCCATGGTATCAGCCATGTCCTGTTGACCTTTTACATCATGAGGTACAAACTCATGCAACGGTGGATCAAGCAGACGTACAGTAACGGGACAATCTTTCATTGCTTCAAAAATACCTTCAAAGTCGGCCTGTTGATATGGTAAAATTTTAGCGAGTGCTTTGCGACGACCTTCAGCATCTTCTGCCAGAATCATTTCGCGCATGGCTTTGATTTTTTCACCTTCGAAGAACATATGTTCAGTGCGGCAAAGACCAATACCGGTAGCACCAAATTTACGGGCGACAAGTGCATCATGTGGAGTATCTGCATTGGTGCGAACACTCATTTTGGTGTATTTGTCCGATAATTTCATAATTTCAGCAAAATCATTGTCTAATTCTGCTTCCATTGTACCAACTTTTCCAAGGAAGATATCTCCGGTTGAACCGTTTAATGAGATGAAATCACCTTCTTTAAGTGTCAATCCATCAACTTCCATTGTTTTAGTTGCATAATCGATTTTCAATGTACCTGCTCCTGAAACACAGCATTTACCCATACCGCGGGCAACAACAGCAGCGTGTGAAGTCATACCTCCACGGGCGGTAAGAATACCCTGAGCAGCAGCCATACCGGCTAAGTCTTCAGGAGATGTTTCCACGCGAACCATAATTACGCTTTCACCACGGGCAGCCCATTCGGCAGCGTCATCCGCATTGAAAACAATTTTTCCTGAAGCAGCGCCGGGAGATGCAGCAAGTCCTTTAGCAATCAATTTCGCATCTTTCAACGCTTTTTTATCGAATACAGGGTGGAGCAATTCGTCCAAACGTAAAGGATCAACACGTAAAACAGCTGTTTTTTCATCAATCATTCCCTGATGATACATGTCCATGGCAATTTTTACCATGGCAGCACCGGTACGTTTTCCGTTACGGGTCTGTAAGAACCAGAGTTTACCTTCCTGTACGGTGAACTCCATATCCTGCATATCTTTATAGTGATTTTCGAGTTTGGTCTGGATGGCATCCAGTTCTTTGTAAATTGTTGGCATTGCTTCTTCCATTGAAGGATATTTTGCCAAACGTTCAGCTTCAGGAATGCCTGCAAGAACAGCCCAGCGTTGTGAACCTTCTTTTGTAATTTGTTGTGGAGTACGGATACCGGCAACCACATCTTCTCCCTGAGCATTAATAAGATATTCTCCGATGAAGATGTCTTCACCTGTAGCAGCATCGCGACTGAAACAAACGCCTGTAGCAGAGGTCTGTCCCATATTTCCGAATACCATTGCCTGTACGTTAACAGCCGTTCCCCATTCTGCCGGAATTGCTTCCATCTTACGATAAAGGATAGCGCGATCATTCATCCATGAGTCAAATACTGAGCAAATGGCACCCCAAAGCTGTTCGTAAGCAGATTCAGGGAAGTCGTGACCGGTTTGTTTTTTTACTGCAGCCTTGAATTTAGCTACCAGTTCTTTCAAATCTTCTACTGAAAGGTCGGTGTCAAGATGAACACCCTTTTCTTCTTTCAGTTTTTCTATGATTTCTTCAAATGGATCTATGTCGTTCTTATTTTCCGGTTTCATACCCAATACAACGTCACCATACATCTGCACAAAACGACGGTAGGAGTCCCATGCAAAACGTGGATTGCCTGTTTTGCGTGTCAGTCCTTCAACAACGGCATCATTCAAACCTAAGTTCAAAATAGTATCCATCATACCAGGCATAGATGCACGGGCACCTGAACGAACAGAAACCAATAACGGATTTTCAATATCACCAAATTTTGAGTTCATCAGAACCTCAACTCCGGCAATTGCTTTTTCAACTTCAGGTTTCAGCAAGGCAACAACCTGATCTTTTCCTAATGCATAATATTCATTACAAACATCTGTAGTAATAGTGAAACCCGGAGGAACCGGAACTCCAATCAGGTTCATTTCGGCCAGATTGGCTCCCTTGCCACCAAGGAGGTTTTTCATGTCTGCTTTTCCTTCAGCTTTTCCATTGCCAAAGGTGTACACTCTTTTTGTGTTACTCATAATTGTTATATTAAATTTATTATTT
>JAYFPP010000173.1:0-7439 GCA_034927635.1 Paludibacter sp. | reverse complement strand
AAATGAATGAATTAATAATTTATTTTGAGAGTCCAAAAAAATTAAAACGGAGATTTGCTTCTTCCCTCAACGGCATTATCCGTTCAGGTTCAAAGGGTATGATCTCAGCCCGTATTTATTAAGGCACCCCCAGGGATAAGATACATGAAATTAATCTTCACGTTTAATTATCAAATCCGGAGCAAAGGTATGCAATAATTTTAAATGAGCAAAAAGTAAAAATATTTAGCTCTATTCTAATTTATTGTCATTTTGCTCAATCGGTCTTAATTCTATTTTCTTTCTTTGTAAAACTTTTTATCAAAAGCTGATTTAAATATGGAGCCCCAAATCATTCAAAACAAAATTCTGGAAGTAAGAGGAAAATATGTAATGCTGGATTTCGATCTGGCAGATTTGTATCTAACCGAAACAAAAATACTCAATCAGAGTGTAAAGAGAAATGCAGGAAGATTTCCGCCTGACTTTATGTTTCAACTCACTGAAAAAGAGTTTGATTCTTTGAGGTCACATTTTGTGACCTCAAAGAAAGGTGGTATCAGAAGGCCTCCTTATGCATTTACAGAACTTGGAGTTGCCATGCTATCTTCTGTTCTCAGAAGCCCAATTGCCATTGAAATAAACATTCAAATCATGCGGGCATTTGTTGAGATAAGAAAACTGATTATTGGCTATGAAGATCTTGCTTATAAGATTCAACAATTAGAAGTTGAAACAAATTTGCAATTCAACGAGATATATCAGGTTTTAACAGAGCTTGCATCTCAAAAGGAAAAAGATCATAAGCCTTTCAATCCGATAGGATATTTGGCGTATGACTAAAAAAAATATATTTTTTTGACGTTTTCTTGTTATTTTATAAAAATAATGTATCTTTGCACACACAATATGATAATGTGCAATGAATAACAACTTTCTACATATTCTACTACTCGGTATTATTATTCTTTTACAAAAGCAGTAAGAGTGAGTTTGGTATGTAAATAAGTTTATAAGATATTGAAAACCTTTCTCACTCGTGTGAGAAAGGTTTTTTTCATTTAAAAACAACGATTATGGACAAATTATTTATTTTTGACACTACTCTGCGTGACGGGGAACAGGTTCCCGGCTGTCAGTTGAATACCATTGAAAAAATTCAGGTAGCAAAAGCACTGGAACAGTTAGGCGTAGATGTCATTGAAGCTGGTTTCCCCATTTCCAGTCCGGGCGACTTCAATTCTGTAGTTGAAATATCCAAAGCGGTTACCTGGCCAACAATTTGTGCACTCACCCGCGGAGTACAAAAAGATATTGAAGTTGCTGCGGAAGCTCTGCAATATGCAAAAAATAAACGCATTCATACCGGTATCGGAACATCTGATTACCATATCAAATATAAATTCAACTCCAATCAGGACGAAATTCTTGAGCGTGCTGTTGCTGCAGTGAAACATGCTAAGAAATTTGTTGAGGATGTAGAGTTTTATTGCGAAGATGCCGGTCGCACCGACAATGTATATCTTGCACGGGTTGTGGAAGCCGTCATCAAAGCGGGTGCAACTGTGGTAAATATACCCGACACAACAGGTTACTGCCTTCCATGGGTATACGGAGAAAAAATCAAATTCCTGATGGAAAATGTAAAAGGAGTGCACAACGCAATCATTTCAACACACTGTCATAATGATTTGGGAATGGCAACTGCCAACACTATCTCCGGAGTATTAAACGGAGCCCGCCAGGTGGAAGTTACTATCAATGGTATAGGCGAAAGAGCCGGCAACACTTCGTTGGAAGAAATTGCCATGATATTGAAATGCCACAAAGATTTAAATATTGAAACCAATATTAACACACAGAAAATCTTCGGCACCAGTCGCCTCGTTTCAAACCTGATGAACATGCCGGTACAGCCTAATAAGGCAGTTGTGGGCCGTAATGCTTTTGCTCATTCTTCTGGCATCCATCAGGATGGGGTATTGAAAAACCGCGAAAGTTATGAAATCATGGATCCTACTGATGTGGGAATCGACAAAAATTCTATAGTACTTACTGCCCGTAGCGGTCGTGCGGCTTTGAAACACCGTTTAAGTGTATTGGGAGTAGATGTTGAAGGTGAAAAATTAGATACACTTTATCAGGAGTTTTTGAATCTGGCAGACAAGAAAAAAGACATCAATGATGATGATGTACTGATGCTTGCAGGGAAAGAACGGTCATCAAAAGAACGCATAAAATTAGATTATCTGCAGGTGACTTCCGGAGTTGGTTTAAAACCGATGGCAAGTATAGGATTGATTATTGCCAATGAAAAATTTGAAGCTGCTGCTTCGGGAAATGGTCCTGTGGATGCTGCCATCAACGCATTAAAAAAGATCATCAACCGGGAAATGGTATTGCAGGAATTTACGATTCAGTCCATTAACAAAGGTAGCAATGATATAGGTAAAGTACATATGCAGGTGGAACATGCCGGGGTAATTTATTACGGATTCGGCGCTAATACCGATATTGTAGCTGCATCAGTTGAGGCATATATAAACGCAATCAATCAATTTGTAAAGTAATATTTTAAACCATATAAGTCATATATGTAACATATAAGACGAATGGTTATATATAAAAATTTAAGGAAAAAATAATAACAATAATTATATGAGTAAGACGCTTTTTGATAAAATCTGGGATGCTCACGTAGTATCATCCGTAGAGAACGGACCCACTCAACTGTATATCGACCGTCATTTCTGTCATGAAGTGACCAGTCCTCAGGCTTTTAATGGTCTTCGGGCACGCGGGCTCAGGGTTTTCAGACCTGAGTTGACAACTATGACCGCTGACCATAACACACCGACAATCGATCAGGACCAGCCTGTTAAAGATCCGATTTCGCGCAATCAGCTCGACACTTTTGCAAGAAACGCAGCCGAATTCAACATGCCATTGTATTTTCCGCTCGGACATCAAAAAAATGGTGTAGTACATATCATCGGACCCGAAAACGGATTTACGCAACCCGGCATGACTATCGTTTGTGGCGACAGTCACACTTCAACACACGGGGCTTTCGGAACCATTGCATTTGGTATCGGAACATCTGAAGTTGAAATGGTACTTGCCACACAATGCGTATTGCAAAGTCGTCCGAAAACAATGCGAATCAATTATAATGGTAAGCTTGGAAAAGGCGTTATGGCAAAAGATCTGGCATTATTTACCATTGCTAAGCTCACTACAGGAGGTGCAACGGGTTATTTTGTTGAATATGCAGGAAAAGCCATCCGCAACATGTCGATGGAAGAACGTATGACAGTATGTAATCTTTCCATCGAAATGGGCGCCAGAGGTGGTATGATTGCTCCGGACCAAACAACATTTGATTATGTAAAAGGACGTGAGTTCGCGCCAAAAGGAGAAGAATGGGAACAAAAACTTGCTTATTGGAAAACATTAAAATCGGATGAAGGTGCAAAATTTGATCTCGAACTTGATTTTGATGCCGCAGATATTCAACCTATGATTACTTACGGAACAAATCCGGGAATGGGTATGGGTATTCAGGAATCAATCCCGACTTTAGATCAAATTGACGAAGCCGGTCGTATTTCGTTCCAGAAGTCGCTTGATTATATGGGATTTGCTGCCGGCGAAAAGCTGGTGGGTAAACCAATAGATTATGTATTCTTAGGAAGCTGTACCAATGGTAGAATTGAAGATTTCCGCGTTTTTGCGCAGTATGTAAAAGGTAAAAAGATCGCTGACAATGTAACTGCATGGTTGGTACCGGGGAGCTGGGGTGTAGAAAAACAGATTCGTGAAGAAGGGTTGCTGGACATATTGACTGAAGCAGGATTCAAGCTACGTCAACCAGGTTGCTCCGCCTGTCTTGCGATGAACGACGATAAAGTTCCGGCAGGAAAATATGCTGTATCAACTTCGAACCGTAACTTTGAAGGCCGTCAGGGTCCCGGTGCAAGAACTATACTGGCCGGTCCGCTTGTTGCAGCAGCAGCGGCAATTTCAGGTAAAATTACCGATCCAAGAGTTTAATTTTATTTAAGAAAAAAATTGTATGGAAAAATTTGTAAAACTAACATCAACGGTAGTTCCATTACCGATTGAAAACGTAGATACCGACCAGATTATACCGGCACGCTTTTTAAAGGCAACAGATAAAAATGGTTTTGGCGATAATCTTTTTGCCGACTGGCGATACAATAAAGACGGAAGTCCGAAAGCAGATTTCGTGTTAAACAATCCTTCCTTTAAAGGCAGTATTTTAGTTGCAGGAAAGAATTTCGGTTCAGGTTCAAGTCGCGAACATGCAGCCTGGGCAATCGACGGTTATGGATTTAAAGTTGTCGTATCCAGTTTCTTCGCAGATATCTTTAAGAACAATGCACTGAATAATGGTGTTTTACCCGTGGTGGTAAGCCCTGAATTTCTGGCAGACATCTTCAGTGACGTAAGCAGTAACCCTGCTACTACCCTTACAGTTGATTTGGAAAATCAGGTTATCACTAACAATGCTACAAGTAAAGCAGAATCATTTGAGATAAATCCTTACAAAAAAGAATGTTTATTGAAAGGATTAGATGATATCGATTATTTGTTGAGCAAAAAAGATTTGATTGAACAATACGAGGCGACAAGAAAATAAAATTTATTCTGCAAAGAAGCCTTTTTTTGAAGTTAAGAAGTTATTCAAGTAAAGAAGTTAAGCAATGATAGAAATAATGGACACCACCCTGCGCGATGGGGAACAGACTTCAGGAGTATCTTTTGCTACGCCGGAAAAGATGAGTATAGCCAGACTGCTATTGGAAGAATTGCACGTCGACAGGATTGAAATCGCTTCAGCTCGTGTTTCAGAAGGGGAATATGCTTCTGTCAAAAAAGTTGCCAAATGGGCAAAAGATCATGGACATATTGAAAAAATAGAAGTACTTGGTTTTGTGGATGGACGCACTTCTTTGGAGTGGATCAAAAATGCGGGATGTCAGGTGATAAATCTCTTGTGCAAAGGTTCAGAGAACCATTGTAAATATCAGCTAAGAAAAACTCCTGAAGAACATATTGCCGACATCAGACAGTCATTGGCGATTGCCAGGGAACTGGACATAACCGTCAATATTTATCTCGAAGACTGGTCAAACGGCATGCGTAATTCGGAAGATTATGTTTGTTTCATGCTTGATAATCTGAAAGATGAGTCAATCAAAAGATTTATGTTGCCGGACACTTTGGGGATTCTTAATCCTACGGAGACATTACAGTTTTGTCGGAAAATGATTGAACGCTATCCTGAACTTCATTTTGACTTTCATGCCCATAACGATTATGATCTTGCGGTGGCAAATGTATATGAAGCGGTAAAAGCAGGAGTAAAAGGCATACACGTAACAATCAACGGTCTGGGAGAAAGAGCAGGGAATGCGCCTTTATCAAGTGCCATTGCAGTAATTCACGATCAGCTTAAACGAAAAACCAATATTGTTGAAAGTAAGATCAATGCTGTGAGCAAATTGGTTGAATCCTATTCAGGTATAAGAGTTCCGGCGAACAAGCCTGTAGTCGGTGAAAATGTTTTCACACAGGTTGCCGGTATTCATGCAGACGGAGATAATAAACATAATTTATATTTCAATGATCTGCTTCCTGAGAGATTTGGACGGGAAAGGGTTTATGCCCTCGGGAAAACTTCGGGCAAGGCCAATATTTTGAAAAATCTGCAACAATTAGGTATTGAGCTTGATAATGAAATGATGGCTTTGGTGACGCAACGCGTTATTGAACTCGGGGATAAAAAAGAAATGGTTACTTTAGATGAGCTTCCCTACATTGTTTCAGACGTATTAAACAGTGCCCAGGATCAACATCTCATTAAAATATTGAATTATAGTCTTTCCATTACTAATGGCCTACGTCCCATGGCCAGCGTAAAACTGGATATCCGTGGAGAAATCTATGAGCAATCTGCAGCTGGCGACGGTCAATATCATGCTGTTTCAAAGGCTTTATATAAAATCTACAAGAAACTGGATAAGCCAACTCCTGAACTGTTGGACTATGAAGTGGTGATTCCTCCGGGCGGTAAAACAGATGCTATTGTACAGACGATTATCACATGGCAATTTGAAGGCAAAACATTTAGAACGAGAGGATTGGACGGCGACCAAACGGTTGCAGCTATCAAGGCCACAGAAAAAATGCTGAATATCATCGAGAGTGGTGATATTCCGGTTAAACAGTGTTAATTTTAAAACAATAATAGTTGAGAATTGAAAGTTGAGAGTTGAAAATTAAGAATTGCAACTGAACGATGAATAAATTTTCAACTCTCAACTTTCAATTCTCAACTATTTTGTGCTAAATCATATTTTTAATTAAACAATAATGAGTAAAGTATTAAACATCGCGGTATTAGCGGGCGACGGCATCGGCCCGGAGATTGTAAAACAGGCGTTGGATGTCACCAAAGCCGTTTGTAAAAAATTTGGACATACATTGAATTATGAAGAAGGTATTACCGGTGCTTGTGCTATCGATGCTGTAGGAGAACCTTATCCAAAAGCCACTCACGACTTGTGCATGAAGTCTGATGCCGTTCTTTTTGGTGCTATCGGTGACCCTAAGTACGACAACAATCCTTCCGCAAAGGTTCGTCCTGAACAAGGTTTGCTGAAAATGAGAAAAGATCTGGGACTGTACGCCAATATACGTCCGGTAACAACTTTTCCGTCACTGATACACAAATCTCCCTTACGTGCTGATCTGGTTGATGGAGCTGATTTCATGTGTATCCGTGAACTCACAGGCGGTATGTATTTCGGTCGTCCGCAAGGACGCTCAGAAGACGGAAACACCGCCTATGACACCTGTATATATACCCGTGAAGAAGTTGAGCGCATCATGCACCTTGCTTATAAATATGCAGGACAACGCCGTAAAAAAGTTACCATGGTCGACAAAGCCAATGTACTTGCATCAAGTCGTTTGTGGAGACAGGTAACGCAGGAAATTGCTCCGCAATATCCTGATATTGAAACAGAATATATGTTTGTCGATAATGCTGCCATGCGCATCATTCAATGGCCAAAGAGTTTTGATGTATTGGTAACTGAAAATCTTTTCGGAGATATCCTGACGGATGAAGCATCTGTTATCACAGGTTCACTGGGTATGTTACCATCAGCATCCATCGGAATACATACTTCAGTTTTCGAACCTATCCACGGTTCATATCCACAGGCTGCAGGAAAGAATATCGCCAACCCACTGGCAACCATTCTTTCAGCTGCTTTGATGTTTGAATATGCATTTAGCATGATGGAGGAAGGAACACTTATCCGTGAAGCCGTTGCTGCCAGCATGGATGCCAATGTTGTTACCGAGGACATCGCCAACAATGGAAAAGCGTATTCGACTTCTGAGGTTGGGGAGTGGATTGTGAATTA
>JAYFPP010000048.1:0-15906 GCA_034927635.1 Paludibacter sp. | reverse complement strand
CCGAAATTACATACCACAGCCAAAGACCGTTTGCTGAAAGGGGAGAAATACGAACATCTTGCTGAGATGATGAAAATTGGTCATGTGGATTACGACCTGCAAATTGACGAATTGCGTACTATCTATCTCGGTATGATGCGGATGATTGATGATCAGTTGCAGCGTTTCGTCGACAACCTTAAAGCACAGGGTGTTTACGATAATACCATCATCGTTTTTATTTCCGACCACGGAGATTATGTTGGAGAATATTCTCTGATGAAAAAAGGAGCAGGTCTGGACGAGATTGCCACCCGTATCCCGATGCAATGGAGTGGCCCGGGCATCAAAGCTTCAGCACTTCCTCATAATGCCCATGTTTCGATGGCCGACATTTTCCCTACTATCTGTGAAATCATGGATGCACCTATCCCGGTTGACGTACAGGGAAGAAGCCTGTGGCCAATGCTTCAGGGAAAACCATATCCTGCAAAGGAATTTGAAAGTATGTATGCCGAGCATGGTTACGGCGGTCAGTTCTACACAAAAAAAGACGGAACAGATTATATTGCAGAAGGTGCCATTACCAAAACAAAGTACTTTTTTGACGAATTGAACACCTGGACGCAGAGCGGATTTACCAAAATGGTACGCAAAGGCAACTGGAAAATTATCTTCGACATGGAAGGAAACGGGCAGTTGTATAACCTGAAGAATGATCCTTACGAATTGAAGAACCTTTTTAACACGAAAAAGTACAGTAACGTTAAAGCGGAATTGCTGCAGGACTTACTGAAATGGGAAATTGCCACCGGAGATCCGATGCCGACACCACGTAAAAGGTATATTTTCAAGAAGTATCAGCATAATTATTTGTTTGAAAAAGAATAGTGGAGAGCGAATAACTAATAGCGAATAGGGAATAACTAAGAGTGATGAGTAATGAGTGATGAGTAATGAGTGATGAGTATATAAAGAGATATAAATAGAACTAATCGTTATTACCTATTCGTTATTCGCTATTAGTTATTACCTATTCGCTATTAGTTATTACCTATTTACCTATTACCTATTCGCTATTAGTTATTCGCTTTTCCCTTTCTTTTGTGGTTCAATATTAAGAATAATAATGTTTTCCGTACAATGAAAAAGAGCTATCGATTCCTTTACCTGATCATTCTTTCAGGAATGATGGCATTGCCACTCTCAGGCAAAGCAACACAGAAATATATACAGACTACAGCAGAGCTGAAATCCTTGTTTGCCGATCCGCCTATGGAATACCGCAGTGCTCCCTTCTGGGACTGGAATGGTCAGATTTCAAAAGAAGGAATTGATTTTCAACTAAAAGAATTCAAAAAAGCCGGAATCGGAAGTTTATTCATACATCCCCGTCCGGGTCTGATTACCGAATATCTATCCGACGAATGGTTTCAACTGTTTGATTATGCCGTCGGGAAAGGAAAAGAACTGGGTATGAAGATATGGATCTATGATGAGAACTCCTATCCCTCAGGTTTTGCCGGAGGACATGTGCCGGCAGAAATGCCAGATTCCTACCAACATGGAATAGCTCTTTTGCTCTCTGTTCAGGAAAAATTGCAGATAACACCTTCCGACACAATAGAAGTGGTGTTAAAGAAAACAGCTCAGGGATTTCAGGACATCACTGCATCGGTCGCACAGGAAAACGGTCAAAAGGGAAGCTATTATGTTTTCCGTAAAGCTTATCCGCCAAAGTCACCATGGTACGGAGGTTTCACTTATGTCGACCTCCTTTACAAAGGTGTAACTGAGAAATTTATTGACATTACGATGACCCGTGGTTACGAAAGGAACAAAAGTGATTTTGGAAAAGATGTACCCGGGATTTTCACCGACGAACCCAACCTCGAAGCACCGATGAGAGGTGCAGATATGCGCTGGACGCCTGATTTATGGCCAGCATTTCAGCAACGATGGGGATACGACCTCAGGATAAACCTGCCTTCATTATTTAAAGAAACCGGAAACTGGAAGAAAGTACGACACGATTATTACCAATTGCTGCTGGAATTATTCGTGGATTGTTGGGCAAAACCTTGGTACAAATATACCGAAGCTAATCGGTTGATATGGACAGGACATTACTGGGAACACGGATGGCCGGAACCAACGCACGGATTTGATGAAGCGGCTTTCTATATCTGGCACCAAATGCCCGGAATAGATATGCTGGGCAATAAACTTGATACTGAAGGGCTCGGAGGACAATTTGGCAACGACCGGGCGGTAAGAGAGTTAAGAAGCGCTGCCAATCAGGCAGGATGGACACGCACCCTTAGCGAAACCTATGGCGGCGGAGGCTGGGAAATGAATTTTAAAACACAAAAAAGATTGGTCGACTGGCAGGGTGTGTTGGGAGTCAACTTTGTAAACCAGCATTTGTCCTATTATTCCATTAACGGAGTGCGCAAATTCGACTATCCCCCCTCCTTCTCATATCATGAACCCTGGTGGAAACACTACAAACTTATGGGTGATTATATCGGCAGAATCAGTATGGCAATGGCTGCAGGACAACAAATCAACACCACACTGGTGCTTCAGCCTAATTCAACGGCATGGATGTATTTCTCACGCAAAGATAAGCATCCGGCTATCGGCACTATCCGCGACGGGTTTAAAAATTTCGTTTACCGTCTGGAACAACAACACATAGAATATGATCTCGGATCGGAAGCCGTGTTGAGCGAACTGGGCAGCGTAGCCGGCAAAACGCTTCGGGTTGGTAAACGTGATTATACCCTGGTGGTGATTCCCGCTGAGATGGAAAATCTGAACCAAAAAACATTTGAGTTACTGAAACAATTCCTCGAAGATGGCGGTAAAGTGCTGTCTTTCAACCGTAACATTACCCATATCGACGGCAACGAATCTCTGAAAGTTAACGAACTTGCCGCCAGCTATCCGTTGCAATGGACCTTCGCTGATAAACTTTCGGATACCACAGCCATGAGATTACTTAAAGGGAATGAATTTGTCATGGACGATCATACAAAGAACGGCATGTTGTATCATCAGCGCAGGATATGTGATGACGGACAAATACTTTTCTTTGTAAATTCCCATCCATCGAAAAATGCCACTGCAGAAGTGACAATTACAGGTAAATATGTTACCCTGCTCAATCCTGTAAGCGGTGACATCCATACCTATCCATCGAAAACCAACAAAGGAAAAGTCACCTTCCGTATTAAACTTGATCCCGTCGGAAGCAGTCTGTTCATTATTTCCGACAAGAAACCTGAAGTACCAGAGTACAATCCTCCGACCGGAAAAGAAATTGTCGTTGCAGCTTCAGGTTCAGTAAAAGTAAAACGGGAATCGGAGAATGTGCTGATGATCAATTATCTTGATCTTAAAACAGCCAAATCAGAACAAAAAGACATCTATTTTATGAATGCCCTGATAAGTTTATTCAGGGAAAATGGTGTGGAAATGGGCAATCCGTGGCAGCATAAAATACAATACAAAAAGGATTATCTGGCACTTGACACATTATTCAAAAAAGATTCCGGCTTTGAAATCAGTTATCATTTCAGCATCAATAATGACCTGAGTGCTGCTGTGATGAAGAATATTGAAGCAGTAGTTGAATTTCCCGACTTATGGAAAGTCTACATCAACGGGCACGAAGTTTCAGAAATTGAAGACAAATACTGGATCGAGAAGGATTTTCCGGTTTATGCTATTGGGAAATACCTGCAAAAAGGCAACAACACAATAAATTTGAAAGCAGTCCGAATGAACGTGTTGGCAGAAGTGATGCCGATTTATATTTTGGGTGATTTTTTAGTTAAACCTGCCACTTCCAAAGGTTTTGAAATCTGTTCCGGTGACATCACCCAAACAAGTTCTTGGCGCGATGCAGGATTGCCGTTTTATTCACAGGAAGTGAGCTATACACAATCATTCAGGATTGATAAAAACAAAGGTTCGGCCTATAAAGTAAAACTTAATAAATGGAATGGCAGCATTGCCGAGGTATTGGTGAATGGCAAAACCGCCGGGTTAATTGCATGGCAGCCTGAGGAGTTGGATGTGACTTCATTGCTCAAAAACGGTACGAATGAAATCACGATAAAAGTGACCGGAAGTCTGAAAAACACCTTCGGGTTTTTCTTTCAGAAAAATAGCGGTTGGTTATTCGGACCCGGCACATGGAACAATGCACCTGAACATGCTCCTGATGCCAAAGGATATTTTCTGATGGATTACGGAATGATGGAAGTATTTGAATTAAAGGAAATCAAATAAGCCGAGAGATAAAGAAATTAAGTATTAATACTACCTCCGGTAAGCATTCTGAACATAAATACATGTTTTCAAAACATTGGTGCAAACTTGTTGTTATACAATGGCCTATATTTGCATAATATAAATTCCATGTATTAACAACTAAATGAATGTTTATGAAACAAAAAACTTTACTCTTATCGCTTGTATTATGTGCAAGCACATTATTCAGTCTTTCAGCTCAGGAAGTGTTACTTTCTGAAAATTTTTCCAGTGTAGAATGGGAAAATGAATTGAAACGATTAAATCCGGGAGCCGACGAATTCGGAGTACTTATCAACAAGGAAGCAACGAATGTACTTCCCTATGTAACCCCGGAGATTGACGGAACAGCGTACACCAGTCTGAATCAGGGATATAACAACGACAGTCTCCCTGACTTTTATTTTGGCAAATATCGCCTGATCGGTGCTATTGAAGTAAAAGCGGTTGTTACTTGTGCTTTGGGTGCAGAATTTAATCATAATAACAATGAGAAAGCTGTTGGATTCAGAATTCAGAATACAGGCGCAGGTATGATTGAATTTCCGGAGTTAGCCAGTGCAGGTGACTTTACCGTTCACATCAGAAATGGCAATTCAACAAACGCAACAAAAATTGCAGTTGAAAAATTGGTTGATGGTGTCTGGACCAATGTTTACACATTTGATCTTCAGAAGAACAGTACATTTGAAGGTGTAACTCAGGATGAAGTTTTAACTACTAACCTGAATCTGGAAGGACCTGTTAAACTACGTTTGGTTAACAATGTATCTACAACAAAAAGGTTTATCAATCTTTACGGATTCGAAATTAAATCAAGAGTTCCAAATGCAGTTGGCAAAGTAGTATCCAATCCTTTCAAAGTTGCCGGTCGCAAACTGACAACCGAAACTCCTGCCGACATTACTATTTACAACACTCTGGGAGCTGTTGTTTTTGAAAAAAACGTTCAGGATCAGATTGAAATCCCTGCAACAGTTGGAAATGGTGTATTTGTAGTAAAAAGCGCGCTGGGCACGCAAAAACTTATCCTGAAATAAACTATCGGTAACTTCATCTATTCCGGTTTTTTATATATCTCATCGTTCATCAATAGTGTCGGCGCTCAGAAGCTTTTGGTAATTAACTAAGAGGGAAGAGCGCCGACTTTTTCAAACATTTTTTACAAAACTCTTCAAATATTTTTTTTGAAGATAGTACTTCTTCACCTTTATCAATACTTCATGATTAACAAAAAAATACTGACTTTAGGAATTGCGGCCGGTGCTATAAGTGCTCAGGGGGCCCCGGAAGCCACCAAACCCAACATCATCGTTATTCTGGTTGATGATATGGGTTTCTCTGATCTTGGTTGCTTCGGAAGTGAAATCCAAACACCTAACCTGGACTCACTTGCTGCCAATGGACTGCGATTCAGTCAGTTTTACAATTCAGCACGTAGCTGTCCCACAAGATCCTCATTACTGACAGGATTACATCCGCATCAGGCAGGAGTGGGCTGGATGACCGGATCCAAATATGTTGGTTTTGAAAATGATGCTTATCAGGGCACTCTGAACAACCGTTGTGTAACTATGGGCGAAGTATTGAAATCTGCAGGCTATTTTACCGCCATGGCCGGCAAATGGCATGTTGGTACCAACGGACCAAAGCTACGGGGATTTGACCGTAGTTACGAGGCCCAGGCATTTTATTATCTGAACGACTCCGAAGGTTCTCATTCAGTGAATATTGATGGAGTATCGACCAAAAACGGTGGTGATGCCGATCCCGCCAACTGGTATTCATCCTACAAATGGGCCGAATGGGGCAATAAATACATCAATGAGGGTATTTCAAAACAAAAGCCTTTCTTTCTGTATTTAGCGTTTAATGCTCCCCATTTCCCCGTCGCAGCACCTGATTCAGTAATCAAAAAATATTTAGGAAAATACACTGACGGATGGAGCGAATTGCGTAAAAAACGCTATGCCCGCCAGAAAGCCATCGGATTGATTGATGATAAATTTGTACTGACACCCGACGATGATTCGTGGACGGCATGGAATAGTCTGACAGCGAAACAGAAAGCACAACAGGACTCCATTATGGCAACTTATGCCGCTTGTGTCGATGTCATGGATCAGAGTGTCGGCAGGGTCATTAAGAATCTGAAAGCAAAAGGCGTTTTTGAAAACACGCTCATCGTATTTATGAGTGATAACGGTGGAAATGCTGAAGGGTTGGCATCGGGATTGGGAAATAATTATGCGTCGGGACCAATTGGCAGTGCCATGTCGTACCTGCGTTGCGGCGGTGGCTGGGCAAGTGCTCAAAACACCCCGTTTAAAGAATACAAACATTACATTCACGAAGGAGGAATTCATACTTCATTTATCGCCCACTGGCCAAACGGCATTTCCGACAAAGGAGCCATACGGTCACAGATCGGTCATGTGATGGACATTATGCCAACCGTTGTTGAAGTTAGCGGAGCAACTTATCCTGCCATCTATAACAGCAATCCTGTTACGCCGATGCAGGGGGTATCGTTGATTCCAGCTTTCAACAATTTTAATCTTAACCGCGATACCATCGTTTGGGAACACGAAGCTAATCGCGGCATACGCATAGGCAATATCAAATGTGTGGCTAAAGTCGATCCGGTAAGGCAGTTTAAAGAAGCCGACCACAACCGGTGGGAACTGTATGATTTAGCGGCAGATCCTACCGAGATGGTAAATTTAGCAACACTTCAACCCGAAATACTCAGGTCGATGATCGCAGATTGGGAACGTTTTGCCGTTAATAAAAAATTCCTACCGTGGCCATGGGGCTTCTATACTCCCATCTCTGACACAAAATTCATAACCGAAAATAAAAACAAAATAAAAGCATACCCTAATCCATGTAATCAGATTGTTTATCTCAATTCGGAAGAAGCAACTGGCGTCATGCAACTGATTGGTTTAGATGGAAAAATACTGTTGAATCAACCAATAAAAAATTCAATGGATGTATCCGGAATTGCTGATGGATACTACCTGTTACATCATAAATTCAATGATAAGACTTCACATTATATCAATGTTATCGTAAAACACAGCAATTAAACTATGTTAACGCACAAGCAACTAATACTATTAAGCTTATTTTCAATAAGTTTTTTCGTCGTTTCCGGGCAAAACTACCATATTTCAGAAGATTTATCAAGTCCTGAATGGTATGCAGAGTTATTACGTTTGAATCCCGGTAATCAGCTTAACGATTACGCCTTTGGCGATCTGCCTTACGCCACACCAGCCACAGGAGGAGGAAATTCATACGATGACCTCAATAACTTCCAGCTTTATTTCGGAAAATACCGGTTGTTAGGGAGTATTGAAACGCTAGCGGTACTGCCTTGTCCGCAAGGTGAAGCACATACACATGTAAATACAGCTTCAAATGTGGCTGTTGCTTTCAGAATAGCGAATCCGGCAGGTTATATTGAGTTCCCGGAAATTCCGAATGCCGGAACTATCACTATTCATGTACGCAACGGAAATCAGGGAGTTGCCACACAACTCGGATTAGAACAGTACGAACCTGTCACCGGCACCTGGCTTCCTCTCTATACCTTCAATCTCAAAGCTTTCGGAACCTATCCGGCTTTCAGGGACGAAGTGCTTTCTTACGAAATAAATTCGGACAGTCCGATAAAACTCCGGCTGATTAATAACGTTGCCGTAACGCCACGTTTTATCAACTTATACAAATTTGAAGTCACCGAAAAAACACAAACAGCACAGTAATGAAAAGAATAAGCTTAATTATCAGCTGCTTTCTATTGATGACCAGCAGTTTATCCGCAGCCACAAAAATACTCGATATCGATTTTACACGCGACTCTGTGCAGTGGAAGGTGGTTTTTCCTGAACTTCAACTGACGAATGGACAGAAAGATTTCAGTAGTACTGTAAGCCAACTTAGTTATGGAGATTGTCTTTTCAGTGGAAGTTTCGGTCGTTTTAACCCCGGTACCGGCACTATGGCGCAACCCGAATACATTGAAAATAAGTCAAAAAACCGCCGGTTTGCTTTTCGAATGGACAGCCGTGACAGTTCGGTATTCGAATTACCTGAATTTACAAACGTAGGGCGTTTCACAGTTTTCTGTAAAAATGAAAATGCCTATGCCAACAGCGAACTGGCTTTCTTCATTCAGAAAAAAGAAGGAGAAGCGTGGGTGGACCTGCGCACCGTATATGTACCTCCCCATCATAATCAGAATTTCGAACTTCAGATGGAAGAATTTCTGAATATCAATTCAGCAGTAAAACTTCGTATCATCGGAGCTACAAGGAAACTGCACATCTATCAGGTAAGGGTTGAATCTTATGACCCTGCTCTTCCAAAAGAAAAACCGTTAAAACTGATTCTCCTGCCCGACCCACAGAGTTACCTGAAGCAACCTGCCCTCAATCCTGTGTATGTTTCGCAACCGAGATGGCTGAACGAAATAGCCGACAGCGTGAAGTTTGTAATGTGTCTGGGCGACATCACCGACGATAACAGTCACGCACAGTGGGGCACAGCCGCAGGAGCGCTGAATCTGCTGGAAGGAAAAAAGATACCTTTTACTTTTGGCGCCGGAAATCACGATATGGGCACCGGTGAGAAACATGCCGACACAAGATGCACCAATCTGATGAATAATTATTTACCCCTGAATCGCTATGAAAGACATGAATATTTCGGCGAGGCTTTCGAAAAAGGTAAGATTGATAACACCTGGCATACCTTCTCAAAAGGAGATTACAAGTTTCTGATTTTTTCCATGGAATATGCTCCGCGAAACAAGGTACTGAACTGGGCTAAAACCATCATTGAAAAGCACCCCAAACACAATGTCATCATCAGCACACACTCTTACCTTAACGCGAGCGACCAGTTGATACAGGATGTATCACAGGAAATAGGCAAACACACTGGCGGAAACTTTGCCAATTCAGGTCAGAATATGTGGGATAAATTAGTGAAACTTTACCCGAATTGTCTGCTGGTTTTCAATGGACATATCATGGGCGATGGTACAGGCTACAAAGTCAGCACCGGCGATAACGGCAACAAAGTGTACCAGTTCCTGAGCAATTATCAGGCAGGCGTAGAAGGACTTACACAAGCAGAAAAAAACGGCATGTTACGCATTGTAGATTTATATCCCGAACAAAAAGCTTTCAGAATTACCGCTTATTCTCCCTATTGGGATGGGATTCTGAACAAACCGGATCATAATTTTTATTATACAAATGTTGAATTTATAAAGGATGATGCTTCGGGAACCAAAAATCCCAAGGCCGCTTCAGTTTTCCTGATGGAGGGACGTAAACTGATTACCGGCGAAGCAACTGAAATTAGTGTGTTCAATCTCACCGGCATGTTGGTTTTCAAAACATTTGTTGAAAACGAAATTGATTTCCCTGAAACAATAGGCAAAGGAATTTTCATTGTGAAAAGTCATTTGGGAAATCAGAAAGTATTTCTAAAATAAAGGTCGTATGAAGTTTATATTCACATCATTACTACTTATTTTTTATGCCGGAGCCATCTCCTTCCTGTATGGTCAAAGGCTCCTGCTTTCCGAAGATTTTTCTTCGCCGGAGTGGGAAGCTGAATTCAGGAGATTGAATCCGGGGAATGATGCCTTGAATATTCCCATCAATCCCAACGCCATCAATCCGGTAGCCTATAAAACACCCGGAACAGGTGGTGGCAATGCTTATCTGAACCTGAACAGTACCGATTTGTATTTTGGAAAATACAAGCTTTCAGGTGCGGTAGAAACACTGGACGTGCTACCCTGCCCGCTTGGAAAGGAATATCTTCATCAGAATATATCACCGATAGAAATTACCTTCGCCGATCCGACCATATATGCCGAAAACGGCAAATTCTATCTTGCAGGAACCAGAGGAGGTTCGCCTGCCGGATTTGTAATGCTGGAATCCACCAACCTTACCGACTGGCAACTATCCACCTCCGATCCTACAGGAATGATTTTGAAAAAAGGGGATGGCAGTTATGGTGAAGGTGGCTTCTGGGCGCCGCAGCTATTCAGGGACAACGGACAATACTATATGACCTACACCGCTGATGAGCATGTCGCCATAGCCGGTTCGCCTACGCTGAACGGAAAATATACGCAAAATGTAATCGGTTCCATTGATCCCGATGTTAAGAACATCGACTCCTATTTATTTAAAGATGACAATGGCAAGTATTATTTGTACCATGTGCGGTTCAATAACGGCAACTTCATATGGGTGGCTGAGTTTAATATGGCAACAGGCCGTATCGATAAACGAACGCTGAAACAATGTCTCACTAAAACACAAAGCTGGGAAGCAACACCCGCTTATCCATCCAACACCATCATGGAAGGACCTACAGTCATCAAACGCAACGGCATCTACTACCTGTTCTATTCCGCCAATCATTTTCAGAGTATCGATTATGCTGTAGGTTATGCCACAGCTACCTCACCTTTGGGCCCGTGGACAAAAAATGCGAATAACCCCATCATTCACCGATCAATAGTAAACGAAAACGGCTCCGGGCACGGTGATATTTTTTTTAACAACAACGGAGAGTCTTTCTATGTGTATCATGTACATCAAAACGATTCCACCGTTGCCCCGCGGAAAACCCGTATCGTTCCTCTGGCGTTTAATTATAATGCCGGTACCGGGAAATACGACATCACCGCCAAAGCCGGGGAAATCATCATCCCAAAAGTCAGGGCATCCAACAGCGACACCTATGCAAATATTGAATCGGCATTCAGCGGAATAAAAAAATCAGTGGCTTTCCGCCTGAATAATAATGCCACTGGTTTGATAGAGTTCCCCGAACTACACGATGCCGACAGCATCAGTCTGCATGTGCGCAACGGTAATCAGACAAGTACTACCAACGTAGCCCTCGAAAAGATGGTCGATGGAGTGTGGCAGCAAATCCATGTATTTAATCTGCGAAGCTGGAATGCCTTTCCGGGACACAGAGATGAAGTGCTGGGATGTAAAATTGATTCAGGATCAACTGTGAAGCTAAGGCTGATCAACAATGTGGCACCCAATAGATATATGAATCTCTATCGGGTAGATATTATTTCAAAAAGCCCAACAGGGTTAAACCCAGGAAAAGCAGAAAGTTCAATAAAAGTTTACGGAAGAAGAATTATGGTTCAACATCCGGTTAAAGTCAACATTTACAGCTTAACCGGCGTTTTAATAATGACGGCGGATATTGAAGATGAATATGAACTTCCTGCAAGGATTGGTTCGGGGATATATTTAATAAAAAGTAAAGAGGAAATAAGGAAAATACTTATTTTGTAACATTGGGCAACCTCCATGAGGTTGAGTCATTGATAGATTTCTATTCCCCCGGATAAATCCGGGGGTAATGCACATACAACTCCTTTGGAGTTAATTAATCAGATAATTATAAACAATAAAATATCATGCATCAATTTTTTAAAATCACAGGTTTAACACTGGCAATTATGTTTGCCGGTATTGAATTACAGGCCCAGACAGCAGCCGACTTCGCAACAATTAAAACACGATTAATAAGCAGTGTTTCTGCTGCAGCATCATTTGATTTAAACAAATGTAACCCCGACGGCACATTTACCTCTGTTGCTTATCCGGCGAGTTACCCGACCGACTTTACCGGCGAACCACGCACACATCTTACAGAGATGTACCTGATGGCAGCGTCGTACAACACCGCGGGAGACCAATACAAGAATCAGGAACTACTGAACGCCTTCGTAAAAGCATGGAACTGGTGGTACACGACCAATCCCATCGACGCAAACTGGTGGTATCGCTCCATCGGTTTTCCAAATTCGTTGTATCCTTCATTTCTATTGATGGCCGATGAGTTGAAAACCAGCAATCCGGATGCTTTCAACACCATGAAAAATTACCTCCTGGCCGAATGGACACCTGCATTTTACGCTAAAAGTTTAACCGACCCTGATGGTGCCAACACCAGCGATGTTGCCTACTATTCTTTTGCTTCAGCGGTAGTAGCAGGCGTAGATTCCATTGCCACACAAACAGCCGATGTATTGACAAAACTCATCGCTATTCAGACCACATCGAAAGGCGAAGGAATTCATCCCGACTACAGTTACAGTCAGCACACAGGTTCGGGAAGGCAGTTATATTTAGGCAATTACGGAAAAGAGTATATGGGTGGTATTATAAAGTTTCTCTCGCTTACCGACGATACTTTTTATGAGATTCCCGCAGACAGGATGACAATTTTTGAAAATTTATTCATTGAAGGAGTAAGTTGGGTTGCTTACCGTAACATGTTTGATCACCATCAGCATGGCAGAAGAGTATTGCCAACAGATGGCTATCCAAAATCTCTGGCATGTCTGGGAGGACTTATCCAGCTCAACACACCACAAAAAGCGAAACTACAGGAATTATATAACTGGATGTCGCGCCCGATGGAGGAGAATGCCATAAATGTACAGCAGGGAAACCGCATGTTCTGGCGACACGACTATATGGTACATAAAGGCAAAAACTACTTCACCACTAACCGCATGTCATCCACCCGGGCAATAGCCAGTGAAACCATGAACGGAGAAGGTCTCAACAACTACTACACCGGTTCGGGTGTTAATTACATTTATCTTACCGGTCAGGAATATCTGGAATTTTGGGATGATATGAACTGGCGACGATTACCGGGCGTAACAGCTCCGCAGAAACCTATGACAACGACTTTGCCTACAGTAAATGTAACAGGCACAAGAGGTTTGAACGGCGACGCTTTTGCAGGAGGAACATCCGACGGAAAAACGGGTGTTACAGGTTTCAAATACAACAAAGTACACAGCACCGAGGTTAATGTTACCGCCAATAAGTCAGTTTTTTATTTTGATGATTATTTTGTAGTGCTGGGTAGCGATGTAAAAGCCGGAAAAACCTACGGAGTTCCCTTTACCACCACCGTGAATCAGGTGAAATTCAAAGATAATTTTATCGTAGACAATAACGGTACTGTCCAAAACATGACACTTGATCAGACTTTGGCTCCCACCACTTCCAACTGGGCCTATCTGAATAACATCGGTTATCAGTTTCTGACCAATACCAAATTAAATTTTGAAGTCAAAACCATCGGCTCCACCCCGGTGGCATGGATGGCATTCAATCACGGCAATCAACCTGTCAGCGATAAATATGCGTATGCCATTTATCCCAACATTTCACAGGAAGAGTTTTCGGGAAAGATGAACCAACAACGATTTGTTGTAGTATCAAATACGTCGACCGTACAATGTGTAATCGATACCGTTGCAAAAATAGCTCAGGCAATATTTTTCGTGGCAGGAAGGATGGATCTGCCCGGTGACAATGGCTTCGTGCAAACCAATCAACCGATAGCGATTCAACTGCGCCAGATAAACGATTCGGTGTATGTGAACGTGGGTAATCCATATTGCGAAAGCCGTAATATCTTTTCGCTAACCATCACCCTGAGTGGATTGTATACCGGAGAAACAGCCACTATGGATGAGGTAAATAACCAGACGGTCGTTACTACCTCAATGCCTGTGAACGAATTTCAGGGTAGTACTGTTTCTTTAGGTTTGAAGAAAAAAGTTGTTTCAGGACTTAACAATATCAGCGCAGGAGATTCGCGACTCAGCATCTACCCCAACAAACTGAAGGCCGGAACTCCATGTTCGTTTATAAGCCACGAAGGACAAAAACAAGTAGCGATTTCAATCTTCAGAACTGATGGAACACTGGTTCAAAAACAAATACTTGCCCCCGATGGCGAAAACCGGATAAAAATAGACACCAAAGGACTTAGCAGAAATATCTATATTGTAAAAAGTAATTCCAGGGCAGGAAAGATTATAATTGAGTAGTTTGTCTACGGACTACAGTCAACAGACAACGGTCGACGGACTACATTCTGTCTACTGTTGTCTGTTGTCTGTTGACAGAACTGAACATAAATGAACATATCTCAAACATAAGTGAATGAGCAACATTTTTCATTCGCTTATATTTGCAATATGTTAACATTAAAATAAATTCAATGAAAAGATTTTTCTACTTAGTCGCTTTTACCGGATTATTTTCCTTATCTCTTTTTGCCGGTCCGGCACAGTTGTTAGACATCGATTTTACCAGAGACTCCACCACCTGGAAATCATTATTTCCGGAACCGGCTTATTCTACCGACAGCAGTAATTTTCTCGTAAGTGTAACAGATCATACCGCGGGTGATTTTAAATTTCTTGGTTCCTTTGGTCGCTTCAGAGCAGGTGCCAACGACATGGCACAACCCCATTATATTGAAAACCGCACAAAATTCCGCCGCTGGGCATTTCGTTTGGGAAGTAGTGGAGACGCCTATGTGGAACTACCGGAACTTCAAAATGCCGGCCGTTTCACAGTGTTTTGTAAAAATGCCAATGTAAGCAGCGAGACCCCTATCTACATTCAGAAGAAGAACGGGGAAAACTGGGAAACCATCCGTACTATTTATCTTCCTCCCCACCACAATCAGAATTACGAACTGGAGATGGAAGAATTTCTGAACATCAACGCACCGGTGAAGTTGAGAGTATTGGGAAGCACACGCAATATTTTCGTTTATCAGATAAGGGTAGATGCCTATGATGCATCTCTTCCAAAAGAAAAGCCATTAAAACTTGTTTTGATTCCTGATGCTCAGTCCTATGCCAACCAGCCGGATTTGAATCACATTTATGGTATCATGACCATGTGGATAAACAATATTGCCGACGATGTTAAGTTTGTTATACAACAGGGCGACATTACCCAGTTGAACGACGCTGCACAATGGAACATCGCCGCCGGCGCATACAACCTGCTGGAAGGACGAAAGATTCCATTCAGTTACTGTGCGGGAAACCACGACATGGGCCGTCACGGAAATTCCAGGAACACCACCAACATGAACACTTACCTCCCTGCTTCCCGTTATAGTCGTTATGATTGGTATGGTGGTACCTTCGAACCCAACACGGTAGATAACACCTGGCAGACTTTCTCCAGAGGAGATTATAAATTCTTAGTATTATCGCTGGAATACCTTCCTCGAAATAAAGTACTGGCATGGGCAAATACTGTTATCGCAGATCATCCGAATCATAATGTGATTGTCAACACCCACTCCTATCTTGGAGCCGGCAACACACTGAACACCGGCATTCCTCAGGACGAACTCAATGGTACAGGCGATGAAACACCAAATAACGGAAAAGCCATCTGGGAGAAACTAGTCAGCAAACACAAAAACTGCTTATTCACATTTTCGGGACATGTATTGGGTGATGGAGCCGGATATTTGGTTAGCACAGGAGAAAAAGGAAACAAGGTGTACCAGTTTATCGCCAACTACCAGGGAGGCGTCGACGGTACCCAGGATTCCCGCAACGGCATGATCAGAATTGTGGATCTGGATCCCGAAAACAAAAGATTCAGCATTCAGACCTATTCTCCTTACCAAAACAGGTACAATACCAATGTTGATCACGAATATTATTATACTGATGTGAATTTCATCAAAGATGGTGAA
>JAYFPP010000116.1:0-3338 GCA_034927635.1 Paludibacter sp. | reverse complement strand
GCCTGAAGAAAATCCGATTATTACAGCTGATTCATCTAAAATGTTTTTTGATCCGATTATAAGAGATAGTGTAAGATGGCAAAAGGCCGATGTGTTTAATCCCGCCGCCATTGTGAGAAACGGGAAAGTTTATCTTTTTACACGTTGTGAAGATAATCCTGCAGCTGGCATTGGAGGTAGAACATCCAGAATAGGTTTAGCTGAAAGTGAGGATGGAATTCATTTTACACATTTTGATACTCCCGTTTTATATCCTGATAATGACGAATTCAGAAAATATGATTATCCCGGAGGATGTGAAGATCCCCGTGTTGTTGAATTGGATGACAGCACCTATGTGATGACATATACAAGTTGGAATTACAAAATTCCTCGTTTGTCGATCGCATTTTCTCATAATTTGCATGTGTGGGAGAAAAAAGGTCCTGCTTTTGCAAAGGCTTATGATGGTAAATTCTTAGATACTGCCTCCAAATCAGCTTCAATTGTTACAAAAATGCAGAACAGCAGACCTGTTGTGGCAAAAATAAATAGTAAATACTGGATGTATTGGGGTGAAAAGTTTGTGAATCTCGCATGGTCTGAAAATTTGATCGATTGGTATCCGCTATTGGATGAAAGTGGGAACTTAAAAAAGGTGATGGCGCCACGTTCCGGGTTCTTCGACAGTGATCTGACAGAATGCGGACCTCCGGCTCTTATTGTCGACAAAGGCATCCTGCTTTTATATAACGGTAAGAACGCTACAGACAAAAAGACTTATAAAAAGCTGCCGCAGGGTACTTATTCAGTAGGGTGGGCATTATTTGATCTTAATGATCCCGGGAAAATTATCGATCGTACAGATACCTGTATTCTGAAACCAAGTCTACCACATGAATTAACCGGACAGTATCAGGCCGGGACTACATTTGCAGAAGGTTTGGTCTGTTTTAAAGAAAAATGGTTTTTATATTATGGAACTGCTGATTCTTATATAGGAGTGGCTGTAACAAAGTGAATTTAGGAGAATGAGGATTACTGTATTTTTTTTGCTACTTATTTATACATGTGCTTTTTTTGGAAAAAATCAGGGAAGCAATAAAAATTTCAAATTAACATCGCCGGATACAAAAGTTCAAATTGAAGTTTGCATTGCGGATAACATTACTTATTCGGTATATTACGGAGAGGAGCAAATCCTTATGCCTTCTTCTATCTCGATGAATTTGCAGGACGGGTTGAATCCGGGAGTCAGGCCGGAACTGAAAAATACAAAAAAACGGTCTGTCAACAATAAGATTTATCCTCAAATAATGGAAAAGAGGAAAGAGATTAATGATGTGTACAATGAGTTGGAGCTCGAATTTCAGGGAAACTATGGCCTCATTTTCAGAGCTTATAATGATGGAGTTGCCTATCGGTTTAAAACATCATTTGCTCATGATATAAAAGTGTATGGTGAGGAATCTGTCTTTCAGTTTCCATCAAACGATACTATTTATTTCGCTCAGGTGAATTGCGATGCCAAACCCGGTCAGGATTGCTTCCATTCAAGCTTTGAGGAACTGTATAAAGTCATACGTATTGGTGATTTAGCTGTTGATATGATGGCTTATGCGCCGGTAGTTGTTTGCCTGAAAAATGTGAAAGTCGCTATTACTGAAACTGATTTGGTTGATTATCCGGGCATGTTTATCACGGGCACCAATGATGGAACAAATTCACTGAAGGCTAAGTTTGCCCAGTACCCCTCTCAGGAGAAATCGGTTGATTTTTATAATGTGGTGGTTCAAAGAGCTGATTATATTGCTCAGACTAAGGGATCCAGATATTTTCCCTGGAGAACATTGACTATAGCACCGAAAGATGGAGATTTGATAGAGAGTGATATGCTTTACCGCTTGGGTGGAGAAACGCAGCTTGATGACCTCTCCTGGCTCAAACCTGGCAAAAGTACTTCTGAATGGTTGTTTGATAATAATATCTACGGAGTAGATTTTAAGTCGGGTTGCAATACCGACACATATAAGTATTATATCAACTTTGCTGCAAAATTTAATCTTGAATATGTTTTGTTTGATGCCGGTTGGTCATCATGGACTAACCTGTTTGAGTTGACTCCGACAATGGATATGGAATATCTGACCTCTTATGCAAAGGAAAAAGGCGTCGGATTGGTATTGTGGACTTCGGCTTATGCACTAAACCAGCAAATGGACAAAGCACTGGACAGGTTTAAGGTATGGGGTATTAAGGGAATTATGGTCGATTTTATTGATAGAGACGACCAGAAAATGATTAGTTTCTTCGAAAAAGTAGCTGAAGAAACCGCTAAAAGACAATTGTTTGTCGATTTTCATGGATGTCCGAAACCTGCCGGCCTGAACCGGAGATTTCCGAATGTATTAACAATGGAAGGCGCAATGGTTCAGGAGTATTATAAGTTTACTGATAAATTGTCCCCTGAACATGAATTATGTATGCCGTTTATCCGGGGTCTTGCCGGTCCGCTTGATTATGAACCGGGAAATATGAAGAACGAAACAGCCGAAAATTATAAACCAATGAGTAATAAGCCTCATAGTTTAGGTACCCGAATACACCAGATGGCTATGTTTTTAGTGTATGAAAGTCCTTATGCCAAGATGGGAGGAAACCCTTCAGATTATCTGAAAGAACCTGAATTTACGCAGTTTTGTGTAGATATCCCTACTGTATGGGATGAAACAAAGGTGATTGATGCCAGACTTGGTGATTATGTAATTCTCCTGCGACAGGCTGCCAATGGTGATTATTATCTCGGGGCAATGACCGACTGGACAGCAAGGGAGTTCACGGTTGATTGTTCATTTCTGGATGAGGGGAAATATACAATTGAAATTTATAAAGACGGCCTGAATGCTGATAGATATGCCAGCGATTATAAACATGAGATTTTAGAAGTCACCAAAGCTTCGTCACTCAATATTAAGATGGCTCCCGGTGGAGGTTGGGTTGGGAGAATAAGGAAAATATAATCTGTTTTTGTCCAGATTTAGTAATTTACTTCTCAGGCTTATATGAACTCTCATTAATATACAATATTATATGAGGATCATGTTAACATAATTAGTTGAAAATACTTCCATGAAAAAAACTCATCCCTATTATTTGTTTTTATTATTTCTACCCTTTTTCTGCCATTCTCAGGTTTTACCTAAGGTAAATATTGTAAGTGCTCCGGATAGTTTTAATGTGCTTGAAGCGAATCCATTTACATCTGAAGATGTTCACGGTAAATTTATAGGTGATTCAGGTGCTGTTCCCGTACCGCAGGTTATTGAAAATGTTGAATTAAATTACAGAGGTGCATATGC
>JAYFPP010000053.1:0-4320 GCA_034927635.1 Paludibacter sp. | reverse complement strand
GATTTTATCTTGTCAAATGGTGTTGTTAAGCTTACAAATTGCAATCGGTTGATAAGATTGGTATAGATGCCGTATTTTGAATCGAAGTTTTTGTCAAATTCAAAAAATTCAATATAGAGTTTCTCTAAAGTATCCGGTTTATTTTGTTGCTGTTCCTTACTTTTAAAAAATTCATATATTTTGTAATCATTTAGTTTAATAAGCTCATTTAGTTTTTCTAATTCCGGCTTTAGTTCTTCTATGAGCTTGCCCGATTTTTTACTTTTATATTTTATTCCATTGTAATCAAAGGTTTTCACTAACAATTCTTTATTGGATATGCTTTTTAGCGTTTCAATATCATTTTGCAGGGCAAAAGCCGTATAAACCAGGTCTACCTTTTCATCCGAAAACAATTCATCCATAGTAAGTATACCATTATTTGATTCGCCATTGCTTAAATCAAAAATCTGCGGATTCTTGTTATCATAATAACCGTTGTAGATATTTGAGAAAGAGTTGATTAGTGTATCATTCTTAAACTCATCCAAAAATGATGTACTCGCTATTTCTTTTATTTCGCCCTCATAACTAACCGTTTCGAATAGTTTGTCTGAGATTTGTTTCTGCAGTTTGGTAATATCAGTAAAAATACTGTTTGCAAGCGAATCTGATGTGTTTGTCTTTGAAAAACATGTCTTTATTAATCTATTGATCCTTTCTTCGGTTGTTGGATGTGATGACCATTGATCCTTAATCACCAGTCTGGATTTATTGTATTTATTTTGCTCCTCCAATTTTATATCCGGCAACTGATTTGTTAAAGTCAGACCATTTATATCAGCAATAAAATTAATTACCGCCGATTGGTCATGAAACACATTAACGCTCTTAATATTATCCGAGATTTTACTATTATAAAAATTCAAGACATTATTAAACGATGTATCTGCCAGTCCCATTCGTAACAATGACTTTTTTAATGGTTCGTAGCCTGTTACGCTGGCTGCAATTTCGTCAGCATGAAACTCCATTTCACGCGAAAGCCCCAAATAATTCTTATTTACTACAATGTAAGTTTTTTTCAATATCCATTGAATTCCCTTGTTTATTTTTCCCGCCAGGACTACAAATAATGAAAAATACCCACTCATATTCGCCCATTTTTTTACAAGTTCCTCATATGATTCATTATCAAAAAGCATATTAAAAATCACCTGATTTACATTGTATACATAACTGCCAACCTTCATCGTTTTTTGAGAGAAATGTCCAAACTCGTGCGACAATATCGCCTTTAACTCTTCCTTTGTGATGGTATTTACTAATCCCAGTCCTATCAATAAGTTCTTTTTCACTGGTAGAAACATGCTCCAGAAACTTGAATCATAGAATACGGATGCATTTACTTCCGATGATATATATACTTTTTTAGGAAAGTTTGTTCCAACTTCATCCGCAATTTCCCTTATCAGACCGAACAACTCAGGTTCCTGATTTTCTGTCACTTCGAGTAAATGACTACGGTCGGTTTTATGCGACTTAAAAATAAATTTGAGTAAGAATATCAGAATGAGAATTCCAAAACTGGCCAAACCCAATCCAAATGCCAGGGTTATAAACATCGGTTTAGTTGCAAATAACGCAAGCCCGCCAACAACACATAATCCGGTTAAAAGAAATGCCAGTATCAGAATTATCAAATAGGTAAATATGAAAAAAATAATTGCTAAGATTGATTTTGCAGCCTGAATTTTAAATTCTCTGGTTAGTTGAATTTCTCTTTTTATCATTTTATTGCTTAAATTTCATTGTAACACATAAATTCTTCAATAAAGCTTATAAATAAGTGTCGACAGTAGCTGTTAGTTCCAATTCATCAATAGAGATGATTATATATAGAGAGGGTGAAGTCTTGAGCGCAACAGTACAGACAAATGATTCATCTCCACAACAATAGACTCTTCACAATACAAACTTAAATAATAATTCTGAATTTTTTAACATTTCGCACAATTATTTTTTCAACAATGACATTCCATTAACCTTTAATTGTTTTAGGGTGTCAATAAAATCATCACCATAATGAGATATAGAAGTAGCCGGAGCCATATACCGACATGGTTGGCGCCATTATTCGAAGTGCGTGTCGCCATTACAGGACATAGCCGTGGCTATTACAGGACATGCATTCAGGTATTTCAGGACATGCAATCAACTATATACTGTAATGCAACGAGCCAAATCAGGACCTGGCGCAAACCAAACACTATTCCGTGGCGCTGGTGGTGTCATTTTTCTTAAATGCAAATTCCGAAAATCACATTATTGGTACTAAAAATGTGATTTTATGACATAAAATTAACCTATTCCTTGAAAACCGGACTGTAACTTCTTAATTCTTTCTTACTCATGATTTAATTTGTTTAAGTTATTTTATTTGAATATATAATTTCGTCAGAAGAAAGGAACACAGTTGAAGAAACCAAGGTAAGCAACATTCTGCTTGCCTATTGTTATCGCCTGAACCTAATCTATCCTCGTGGCACACATACACTGTACCGAGTGTATCACATACACTGCAGGCAGTGTACCATATACACTGTACCCAGTGTATCACCCCCACGAAAAAAAGGCACTCTTATCGGGGTGTCCTTTATTCTAAAATCAATATGTATATCCGTATGATGAACCTACGGCTTTCGCGATGACTTAGCACAATACAGCAAAAACATTGTTATCAAACTGCCTTTCGCCGCGAACTCATCAATCTGTTTGTGAAACTCAGACAGAAATGTTTGAAAGTTTAGTGTAGTTTCTCGGGGGCTTACGATCATTCCGGCAAGTCTTCCCTTTCTTTCGGTTTTGTTTGGGGAACTTTGATTAAAAAGCTCCCCCAACTTTCGATTTTGTATAGGGAACTTTGACTTTTATGTCCCCCAACTTTCGGAAAAAGGTCCCCTAAGTTAACTCAAACATCAACCTTTTACCAAACACACATCGCCGATGTAACGATTGTACATCGGCGATGTTATGTTTGTACATCAGGCATGTAAATTTGGTACGTCGGGCATGTAAAGTTGGTACGTCGGGCATGTAAAACTTGTACATCAGGCCGGGAATGGCATTAAATACAGTAGTTGGCAAATATCACCCAATTTTTGTTGTAGAATGAAAATATTTTTCATCAATATTTTATAATGCTATCAGAGGTTCAAATAGCAAATAGTAATCTTTATTATCATAATAGAGCTCCAATCCTCTTTCCTTAATTGCAAAAGAATCAATTAAAAGCAAGGCATCTGCGTAATATTGTCCATCCTGTAATTCACAGATTTCGGTACCGATAAACTGTACAATCTTTAATGCGCCTGTTTTTGAATTCATTACATACTCTCCTGTTATCTGATTTGTCGAGGTCTTTCCCTGAAATGTACTATCAGAATAAAAAGTGAGAACATAACTATCTTCATTTTCAGGCTGCGCTATCTTTATGGTGTTGTTATTTGCATTTACAAATCCGATCAGCTTCCATTTGGTGTCAGTAAATGAAAGATCAGAATAGGAGGCGTTTTTCTTTATTTGATTCAATGATATGGCGCCCGGCTCATTTTCGTCACAGGCAACAAGGGTTGTAATTATAATCAACAGAAAACAGCTAAGTATTTTTGATTTTTTCATGATGTGTTTAATGTTCACTTTACTATTCGGATATCGTTTGTATGACTGTTGTTTTAGTCATTTCGTTGCGAAGGAACAAAAGTTTCTTGTATTCAGAACTTTTCTTGGCATAAGTTATGTAAAATGTAAACTACTTTATTTTTTCATATCAAAATGCTCATTATACATCTCAACTATCTTTCCAAGTTGACTAAAATCATATTTTCGATTTACCCAATCATCATATAGTTCAGGACAATCAGAAATCAAATCAGCGACTCTCTCCCGTTTATTGATTACATTCAAATAGATTAGTTTACCATCTTTTCTTAATATAGGCGCTGGAAAACCTGAATGTGAGATATGTAAAGTGAGATATGATAATTTTCCAACTACATTTTCCTGAAAAAATTCTTTTCTATCTTCAGGGATGGATGCAAATATTAGTTTCTTATTATTCGTAATTTCAATTTCTGCTTTCTTAATTTCAACTGGTCTATATTTTTTTATATTACCTTCACCTGTTATTGTAGCGATAGTTTTTGTAAGTGATGAATAGCAAAGCTGTCCATTTAAATAACTCGGCAGGTAAATTTCACAGGATATCGTATCACCGTTATTGTTTATTATTTTTCCTTTATAAAACTGACCAAAAGAATTAACTCCATTAAGCACAAAAAA
>JAYFPP010000199.1:0-6813 GCA_034927635.1 Paludibacter sp. | reverse complement strand
TCTTTCTGTGTAGGGAATTTCCAACTGCTCCATCCTCCGCCAAAATAATAAGTGAATTCAGTTCCCGGAACATAGTTGCTTAAGAATAAGGCATGTAGATCCTGTAATTTGTATGCTGTTTCTTTAACAGGCAAAACAACAGCGACATAGCTTTCTCCCGATGGAACATCATTAGCAAGTGCGTTTTCTCCGTAAATAATTAATCCTGTGCCTTTCTGAAGTTTTCCTTTTCCATCATGTAAGGTGACACCAGTGGCGAGTTGCATGGTTTGCTTCTCTCCGGTAAGTTTTACAACCGCTTTGTTCAATACTGATCCTGCATCAACGGTGATGGTGATTTCTTGTTTGTACTTTTTTCCTTTAACATTTACAGTATCGTAAGTGAGGGTGAATACTGAACGTAACGGACCGTTTTCCAATACTTTATAAGAGTTGAAATGACTGCCAATCCAGAGTGTGCTATCGGTATATGGAGCAACACCACCGGCTCCCAGGGTTTTACCAACTTTATAGCAATCAAGTCCTTGTCCATGATCGATATGATACGATTTACCATATTTCAATTCTCCTCTGTAGAAGCTATCCACTACTAATTCATCGGTTCTTTTTAACCATAAATCCACTCCGTTTGAAGGATTTTCTGCCAGCAATGCAGGACCGTACATACGATAAGCAGCCAGATCATTTTCCCATGCAAAATCATCTTTCCGTTCAGGAACAAAACGAGCGGACGTTTTTGCATCAACAGTGGCAGGTTTTCCGTCGGTAATAGTGTAAACCACCTTGGTACCTGTTTTAACTGTAACAGGGAAAACGACCGATTGTGGTATTGTTTTCCCTCTAAAAATAAGTTGATAGGGAACTTCTTTGCCGTTTTCATCTTTTAAAATAAAATTTGCCGCTTTAATTCCTCCGAAATCACTTGCTTTCACCTCAACCATTTCATTCGTTCTGTCGAATGGATATTGATTTGTAATCTCAATTGTTTTTTGTGAAAACAAACTTCCTGAGATAAGTGTCATGAGAGCCAGTAAATAAAATGTGTTTTTCTTCATGCGATAAAAATTTAATAATGATTATTATGAATTTTATATGAACCACATTAGTCACATTAGTTCACAATAGTTACTAAAATGATTGATTCCCTGCAAATATAATATTTTACAGGGAATCAATTGCCTTTGTTGTTCTAAAATATCTGAATTTTAGTATTTTTAAAACTATTGTGAACTAATGTGACTAATCTGGTTCATCGATCATCAGGGTTGTTTGCCGATATAAGCCAGAATTCCTCCGTCAACATATAAGATATGTCCATTTACAAAATTGGATGCTGATGAAGCTAAAAATACAGCCGGTCCCTGCAAATCTTCAGGGGTGCCCCAGCGTGCTGCCGGTGTTCTTCCTATAATGAAATTGTTAAATGGATGTCCTTCTTCCCTTAATGGAGCTGTTTGCGGAGTGGCAATGTATCCCGGTCCGATACCATTTACCTGAATGTTGAATTCCGCCCATTCGCAGGCCAGATTTTTGGTAAGCATCTTTAATCCACCTTTTGCTGAAGCATAAGCTGAAACCGTTTCACGACCCAACTCGCTCATCATGGAACAAATATTGATGATTTTACCTCCACCTTTTTCTATCATGCCAGGTGCTACTGCTTTTGATACGATAAACGGACCGTTCAGGTCGATGTCAATCACCTGACGAAAATCTTTTGCCGACATTTCAATTGCAGGGATCCTTTTGATGATGCCGGCATTGTTTACCAGAATATCAATTACTCCGACTTCTTCTTTAATCCTGGCTATTGTTGCATATACGCCATCTTCATCGGTAACGTCGCAAACATAGCCGTATGCTTCAATGCCATCTGCTTTGTAAGCAGCTAAACCTTTATCAACCATTTCCTGATTGATGTCGTTGAATACGATTTTAGCTCCGGCTTTTGCGAATGCTGTTGCCAATGCATATCCGATGCCATAGGATGCTCCGGTAACCATGGCGATTTTTCCTGTTAAATCAAATTGTTTCATTTAATTGAATTTTAAAATTAATATGTTTATGCGCAAGTTGAGAGTTGAAAGTTTTATCCATCATTCACTCTCAACTCTCAACTTTCAATTCTCAACTATCTTAGTTCCGTGTGTTTCCTGAAATCCTGATCACTGTAATCAAGGTTTTCGCCGGCCATCCCCCATATAAATGTGTAGTTGCTGGTTGCAGCCGCCGAATGTATCGACCACTCCGGAGAGATTACCGCCTGATCGCCTTTCATCCAGATATGACGTGTTTCGGTAGGTTCCCCCATAAAATGACACACTACCTCACCTTCAGGCACTTCAAAATAGAAGTAGGCTTCCATACGGCGACTGTGTGTATGCGCAGGCATAGTGTTCCATACGCTACCTGTTGCCAGTTCTGTCATACCCATCTGTAGCTGACAGGTTTGCACCACCTCGCGTACCAACATCTTGTTTATGTTGCGATGATTGGCGGTTTCCAAAGATCCGAGTTCCATTACAATGGCATCGGATTTGGTAACTTTCTTATCAGGATAGTTTCGATGTGCAGGCGCTGAATTGAAATAGAATTTAGCCGGTTTTGAGCTGTCGGCACTGGTAAAGACAACATTCCTGTTACCTGCACCAAGGTAAAGGGCTTCTTTAAATTTCAGTTCGAAAACTTCTCCGTTTACACTTACTGTTCCTGTTCCGCCAACATTATATATGCCTAACTCTCTTCTTGACAGAAAATAATCTGATTTTAGCGGATCAATAGATTCCAATGATAAATCTTCTTTAACAGGCATTGCTCCACCCACAATTAATCTGTCGTAAAGCGTATAAACCATATTTACTTCGTCTGCCGCAAAAATGGTTTCAATTAAATGTTCCTTACGTAATCGGGCGGTGTCGTAATGTTTTGCGTCTTCCGGATGCGATGAGTAACGCAACTCATAATTTGTCTTCATAATTTATTTTTGTAAAAATTTAATATCAATGGATGAAAAAACTGTCTTCGGTATGTGTGCCGAATCTCATGCAAAGATAAAAAAATAAATTGGTAAACCAATTTTACAAAACATTAATTTTATATCTTTGTACGATGTTAGGTAATTATTTGTACAATAATATCACTCAGGCTTTACCCTTTGAGCCAACAATGCAACAGCAGGAGTTAATTCAGTTGCTTGCAGGCTTTATCGTTGATCCTTCTGTAGAAAAGGTATTTTTATTGAAGGGTTATGCCGGGACGGGAAAAACATCTGTTGTGAGTGCTGTCGTACGTACACTTCACCACTTACAGCAAAAGACTGTACTGCTGGCTCCAACAGGACGTGCAGCGAAAGTGTTGAGTGGTTATGCCGGATTTCCTGCCCACACGATTCATAAGAAAATTTACCGGCAAAAATCCATGTCTGAAAGCATTTTTCAGCTTGCCGATAATCTACATACGAACACATTATTTGTGGTTGATGAGGCATCGATGATTTCCAATATGGGAGGGGAGAAAGATTTCGGAACGGGTTATTTACTGGACGATCTCATTAAGTATGTTTACAATGGAGCCGATTGCAGTTTGCTGCTATTAGGTGATACGGCCCAGCTTCCTCCGGTGATGCAGGAAAACAGTCCCGCTTTGGAGCGAAACAAGCTGGAGGGTTATGGTTTGAAAGTTACAGAATATACTCTTACGCAAGTAGTGCGACAGGCGCTCGAAAGTGGAATTTTATATAACGCTACTTTACTGCGAAAGGCGCTGGAGGATGAATTAACTTCACATAAACCAAAATTAAAACTTACGAAGTTTAAGGATATTCAGGCGCTGAGCGGAATGGATCTGGTGGATGAAGTGCAACGTTCATATGATGGAGTAGGAGTGGAGGACACTATCGTCATAACACGCTCCAATAAACGTTCAAACATTTACAATAACGGCATACGTGGCAGGGTAATGATGCGTGAAGATGAAATATCAAACGGTGATTTACTCATGATAACCCGAAATAACTATTTCTGGAACAAACCTTACAAAGAAGTGGATTTTATTGCCAACGGTGACATAGTTGAGGTTATCAGAGTCGGTAAGTACAGAGAAATGTATGGTTTTCGTTTTGTCGATCTTACTTTGCATTCTTTGGATTTCGATTGGGAAATTGATGCCAGGATATGGCTGGATAGTTTGCAGTCGGATTCGCCTGCACAAACAAATGAATTAAGCGGAAAATTATATGAAGCGGTTTCGGAGGATTATGTAGAAATAAAAAACAAAAGAGAACGTTACAAAATGATTTTCGAAAATGAATATCTGAATGCATTGCAGGTAAAGTTTGCTTATTCGGTTACCTGTCATAAGGCGCAGGGAGGTCAGTGGAAAAAAGTGTTTATTGATATGGGTTTGTCACCCGATATGCAGATCGACAGGAATTATTATCGCTGGCTTTACACCGCTCTGACACGTGCTACTGAGAATGTTTTTCTGATAAATTATTCAGGGTAGAAGGTATGTTTTGCGCATGGTAAATATTATTTCAGCTTAAACCGCTTTTTGTAATTATTTGTTTATCTTTGTGATGTTATTAAACTTATCAAGTGTTATGAAAAGAACTTTAACCACTATTCGTAAGATTGCTTTGTTATGTTTTATAAGTGTTGGATTGAATGCTCAACAGATTAACAGCTTGTATTTTCTTGATAATTCTCCTTTAAGACATACTTATAATCCATCTTTTCAACCTGTCAGCAATTTCTATTTTGGAATTCCCGCGCTTAGCAATATTAAATTCGGTTTCGAAAGTGATTTACCTACCTATAAGAATGCAGGTTTCGACTTGGGTCATGTGTTTGATATGGAAACTGATAAAACCCGTCTTTTGTCTGCACTCAGACCATATTCTTCATTTAACTCTAATCTTCAGTTAACACTATTGGATGTCGGTTTTCGATACAATTCAAACTACTGGACTTTTACCGTATCTGAAAAAGCAGAATTTAACTCCTTGCTTCCCAAAAGTGTTTTTGATATTTTATTGAGTGGTTTCGAATTGGTCGATGGCTTTTCGGCTGATATGACAGGCTTGGATTTTAAGTTCAATACTTATACAGAAACAGCTCTTGGTTATTCCAGAGCTGTAAGTGATAAGTTCGGCTTCGGTGCCAAATTGAAATTGTTGTACGGAAATAATTACTTTTCAGTCCTGGCTAATCAAACTAATATCAATGTAAATAATGAAAATGTGAGTGCGGTTGCTGATGTAACTGTTGTAAAATCATCAGCTTACGGATTAAATGATCAGTTTGGCCTTGTTGACCCTGCAAATTTCTTTGATTATCTGAAGCCTCAGGGACTTGGTGGTGCTATTGATTTAGGGGTAAATTATAAACCTTTGAAATTCATAGAACTGGCATTGTCGGTAAGTGATTTGGGGATGATGCGCTGGAGCCGGGTTAAATCAATTGATTATGCGATGAACTATAGTTTTGATGAAAATGATGGAAATACATGGCTGGCTAATCATCCCGGTTTTACGGAAGTGCCACAGGATTCCATTATTGCCGATTTGAAAAATAATCTTTCAACCACGCGTTCGGATTTATCCCCGTTTGATAATTATTTGTCTCCAAAGATGAATGTTTCGGCTGAAGTCGGACTGTTGAAAAATAAGTTAAGTCTGGGATTACTTTCCAGAAGTATGTTGAGAGATCAAAGTCTGATTCATGAGTTAACTGCGGCATTTAATATGCGTCCCAGCGAATGGCTTAACTTAGGATTTTCATATTCCATAACCAATGGTAATATGAGCAACATAGGATTTGGTGGTAGTATTCGTGCAGGTAAGTTAAATATTTTCCTGTCAGCTGATTATCTTCCTGTAAAATATGTAAGCATGGATTTGCAACAGTTTAATCCTGCAATTCCTGCAATAAATATACCTTTGGGATACGATAAGAACAGGATGAACATTGGGCTGGGATTCAATTTTGTATTTGGTAGTCGTAAGGATGCTGATAAGGACAGAATTAGTGATAGGTTCGATAAATGTCCTGATACACAACCAGATGTGAAAGTTGATAGTCACGGTTGTCCTGTTGATACAGATAGGGATGGTGTTCCCGATTATCTTGATACATGTCCCGCCACCCCAAAAGAAGCCCGTGGTTATGTTGGTCCCGATGGATGTCCGTTGGATTCCGACGGAGATGAAGTGCCGGATTATCTGGATAAATGTCCCGGAAGCGTTGGCGCCTCACGTCAACATGTTAATGATCAGGGTTGTCCGCTTGATACCGATGGTGATGGCGTACTCGATTATCTTGATCGTTGTCCCGAAACTCCTGTTGGAATTGCTGTTGATTCAGTAGGCTGTCCCGTGGATACTGATGGTGACGGTGTTCCCGATTATCTTGACCTTTGTGCTGAAACCCCATTTGCTGCAAAAGGTTTTGTAGACAAAAACGGATGTCCTGTAGACACTGATGATGATGGTGTGTTGGATTATCTGGATTTATGTCCTGATACCCCGGTTGAAGCCCGTGGTTATGTAGACCTCAATGGTTGTTTAATTGATGCTGATGACGATGGTGTTGCTGATTATATGGATGAGTGTAAGGATACTCCTTTTGCTGCACGGGGCATGGTTGATCATCGTGGTTGTCCGTTAGATTCTGATTTTGATGGTATTCCCGATTATTTGGATGATTGTCCGCGTGTGCCGGGATTGCAGGAATTCAGAGGGTGTCCCGAAATAAAAAAGGAAGTAAGGATGCTCATACAAAAAGCAGCTCAAACCATTCAGTTTAAGAAAGACAC
>JAYFPP010000148.1:0-4390 GCA_034927635.1 Paludibacter sp. | reverse complement strand
ATAATATCCTCTCTTTCACAAGAAATTAAAGAGAAAACTAAGAAAATAAAGATAAGGAGGTGATTTTTCATGGTAGTAAATTGCTATCTGATGACGATACCCTGATTTTTAAGATAGGATTTCAGTTCGGGAATGCCTATTTCTTTATAATGAAATATACTGGCAGCCAAAGCAGCATCAGCTTTTCCTTCACGGAACACATCCACAAAATGCTCCATCTTTCCGGCACCGCCACTGGCGATAACGGGCACGTTGACTGCTTCCGAAACTGCACGGGTAATGTCCAGTGCAAAACCATCCTTGGTCCCGTCGTGGTTCATAGACGTCAGCAGAATTTCACCTGCTCCCAGTGCAACAGCCTCTTTTGCCCACTCAATGGTTTTTATTTCTGTCGGAATTCTGCCACCGTTCAGAAAAACATACCATTCTCCGTCGATGCATTTGGTGTCGATGGCCAGTACCACACACTGACTTCCAAACTGGTTAGATAGTTCGCGGATAAGCTGCGGGTTACGCACCGCTGAGGTGTTGACCGATATTTTGTCCGCACCACATGATAGCAATACAGATACATCTTCCACACTGGAAATACCTCCACCTACTGTAAAAGGTATGTTTATATGTTTTGCAATACGGGTGACCAGTTCTGAAAGTGTCTTCCGTTTCTCATTGGTAGCTGTAATGTCCAGAAAAACCAGCTCATCAGCTCCCATTCGGGCATACAAAGCTCCCAGTTCCACAGGATCACCTACATCCCTGATATCAAGAAAATTAATTCCTTTTACCGTTTTGCCGTCCTTGATGTCCAGGCAGGGGATGATACGTTTTGCAAGCATGGTATGTTGTTTATTTGTGTAAATGTTTATTTGTGTAAATGTGTAAACGTGTAATTGTGTAGATGTTTAAATGTGTATGAGGTGAAATCACTCTCAACTCTCAACTCTCAATTCTCAACTATTCATCACTTATCACTCATCACTCATCACTAATAGACGCCCGATTCGGTCGTCTCTACATCTCCCTATTCGTTATTACCTCTTCGCTTTTCGCTAATAATGCGCTTCCGTCTTCATTCATCTCTCCGAGTCGAACTACTTCAATAGTATTGACCAACGAGCGATCCATCAGTTTTTCCACCCTGACATAGTTGGAAGTAAAACCCACCATCATTTCGTCATGACTGCGGCTTTCCCAAAGCACCGGGTAGCTTTTTCCGATTTGACTGTTATAGAACGCTTTTGTCTTTTTGTCTGAAAGTAAATGAAGAATATCGCTTCTTCGTTTTCTTTCAGTTATCGTATTATGATGATCGATCTCCAGCATGCGGGTGTCGGCTCTTTCAGAATAAGTGAAAACATGGAGTTGTGAGATATTCAGAGAGTCGATAAAATCACAGGAGGATTCGAAATGCTCCAGTGTTTCTCCATGTACTCCCACAATCACATCCACACCAATGAAAGCATCAGGCAACACTTCTTTAATAGTAGCCACCTTGTGAGCGAACAACTCTTTGTCATACTTCCTTTTCATCAGCTTCAGTACCTCATTCGATCCTGATTGCAAAGGGATGTGGAAATGCGGCATGATCCTTTTGCTGCGGGCTACGTAGTGAATGATTTCATCCGTCAGCAGGTTTGGTTCAATGGAGGAAATTCTGAATCTCACCTCCGCATTTATATTATCCAGCGCTTTTACCAGTTCGAAAAAACTTTCTCCCGTACTTTTGCCGAAATCGCCTATGTTTACACCGGTCAGCACAATTTCCCTTGCTCCGTCGCTAATGGCTTCTTCGGCCATAGCAACTGTTTCTGCGATAGTAGCATTCCTGCTACGTCCCCTTGCCAGAGGAATGGTGCAATAGGTGCAAAAATAATCGCAACCATCCTGTACTTTCAAAAAATAACGGGTGCGGTCGTCACGCGAACACGAAGGTTTAAATTCCTTCACTCTTTTGATAGAAGAATGATGAATGACCGCATGATCCTTTTTGTCAATCTTCCGAAGATGTTCAAGTATGCTGAATTTCTCATTAGCACCCAGTACCAGATCAACACCTTCAATTTTAGCAATTTCTTCGGGCTTTAACTGAGCATAACACCCCGTCACCACCATTGTGGCATTAGGGTGCAAACGGTGTAATTTACCAATTGCCTGCCTGCATTTACGATCTGCAACATCGGTTACCGAGCAGGTGTTGATGATGCAAACATCGGCTTGTTCACCGGTTTTTGCTTTAACAAAGCCTTCTTCACGCATTTTTTTGCCTATTGCGGAAGTTTCGGCAAAGTTAAGTTTGCAACCCAGGGTGTGAAAGGCTACTTTTTTATTGTTGAATACTGAATGATCTATCATTAAAGGGGAAAAATGAAATGCAAAGTTAATTTATTTTGTTCAATTATAACTTCAGATGCTCAAACAACTTCTCTTTGCTTCTCCTCACTTTAGGCAAACGTGCGTTATAATCGGTGGCTTCATCGCGGTATCCTATGGCCAGCAGACATACTGAACCCAGGTTTTGAGATTTTAATTGCAACAACTCATCGAGAGCGGCAGGATTGAATCCTTCAATAGGTACCGAATCAATCTGTTCTACTGCTGCGGCTGCCAGACCGAAACCCAAAGCGATATAGGCCTGATGCGCTGCCCAGGTGAAAGTGCTTTCCTCACTTCTGTCTAACAGACCGTTCATCATATTGCGGTAAGCTGTTACTTTCTCAGGAGCCAGCATAGGTCTTTTTTCGTTGATCAATTCAAAATAGCTGTCAAGTATCTCCTTTGTAACCTTCCTGTAACAAGCGAAAATAAGCAGTTCCGATGCATTGGGAATCTGGGGCTGTCCGGGCGCGGCAGTTTCAAAGATCTTTTGCTTTGTAGCCTGATCTTCAACAATCAGAACTTTAAATGGTTGCAGACCCATGGATGTAGGAGCCAGCCTTATGGCTTCTAAAATAGTGTCGACTTTTTCCTGTGGCAGCTTTTCTCCACTCATCTGTTTACTGGCATAGCGCCAGTTCAATTTTTCAATTAATGTCATAATGTGTTTGTAAATGCTAATCCTGAACTAAATAAATTATTCAACCACATTAGTCACATAAGTACACTTTTGTTATTGTTGAATTGTAGGATCGTCAGTACAATACTTACTAATATTAACAACTAAAGTGTACTTATGTGACTAATGTGGTTAAAAGATAAAAAACGAGCTTTTAACTTCGATAATCACTGAATCAGTAAACATAAACGCAAAAGTAGGTCTTTTGTTTAGAAAATACATCATTTTTTTGTACTTTTGCACTTCTAAAAATAAACAGTAATATCAGCTAAGTTCACAAATTATAAATTTATGTTTGAATCATTAAGCGAAAGACTTGACAGGTCGTTTAAAATACTCAAGGGAGAAGGCAGAATAACGGAAATCAATGTAGCCGAAACATTGAAAGATGTGAGAAAAGCATTGCTCGATGCCGACGTTAACTTTAAGATAGCCAAGACTTTTACTGATACGGTGAAGGAGAAAGCATTGGGGCAAAATGTGCTGACAGCAGTAAAGCCTTCGCAACTGATGGTGAAGATTGTTCACGACGAATTAGCCGGATTGATGGGCGGACAGAGTGTCGACATCAACCTGAAAGGTAATCCGACTATTATTTTGATGAGCGGACTTCAGGGATCTGGTAAGACTACTTTTTCGGGAAAGCTGGCCAATCTGTTGAAGAATAAAAGGGGAAAACGTCCTTTGTTAGTGGCATGTGACGTGTATCGTCCGGCTGCTATCGAACAGTTGAAAGTACTGGGGGAACAGTTGCAGGTGCCTGTATTCTTTGATATGGAAAGCAAAAATCCTGTAGCTATTGCCGAAGCGGCAGTGAAATATGCCAAACAACATTTGCATGACGTGGTGATTGTCGATACCGCGGGTCGTTTGGCGATTGATGAAGTGATGATGAACGAGATAGCTGCGATCAAGAAAGCCCTGCAACCGCAGGAAATTCTTTTTGTGGTGGATTCGATGACCGGACAGGATGCGGTGAATACAGCCAAAGAATTTAACGATAAACTCGACTTCGACGGCGTTATCCTTACCAAGTTGGATGGTGATACCCGTGGTGGTGCTGCTTTGTCGATTCGTTCTGTGGTGAATAAACCTATCAAATTTGTAGGTACAGGCGAAAAAATGGACGCGCTGGATGTGTTCCATCCTGAACGAATGGCCGACCGTATCCTCGGAATGGGGGATATCGTTTCGTTAGTGGAACGTGCGCAGGAACAATACGATGAAGAAGAAGCCCGCCGCCTGCATAAAAAGATTGCAAAGAATCAGTTCGACTTCAACGACTTCATCTCACAGATTCAGCAGATCAAAAAGATGGGGAATATCAAGGATCTGGCA
>JAYFPP010000188.1:0-1801 GCA_034927635.1 Paludibacter sp. | reverse complement strand
CCATTTACCCCTAAACTGAAATAGCCCAGTCCGAAAGCAACCGATGAGCCGTTGGCCAGTTGCTTTTTAGCAATTTCCTTCAGGATTTGCATGGACGACCGCAACGAATTCGGATTGAGATCGGTACGCTCCGAAACGGCGATGTTGATCAAATCATCCTCATTCAGCGACTTGATTGTTACTACACGACCGAAACGGTCATCTTTTCTCTCGGTAATTGATAAGTCGTACAACTCCACAATTACATTGTTTTTTTCATTTGTAACCATAAATAAATAATTTAAGTTAATAATAGAATATTTTCTAATTGCACATTACACCCCTTATTCTGAATTTGTTTTAAGTGTACTGCCGCACAATATTAAAACTATTTATTTCAGCACTTTATAACAAGATTCTCATAAAGTTCTCACAAAGTTCTCACAAGTCACATAAAGTTTATTAAATGAATTTGCAGTTCTGTGAATATTCGCCAAAAACAGGTTATTTTCGCATCCTGAATGAAAATCCTATAACTATTGTTTGTAACAAAACACTTGATCAATCCATTATAAAACAGTTTGTTAAAAGGTTGATTTAGTCGATTAAAAACTATCTTTTTGTATGAAAAGAGTATTAATTGTGGAAGATGACGGCAATCTGGGTTCAACCATTACCAGAAGTCTTGAAATGAGAAAATTGGATGTGCATTATTCCGATGGGGGTGGCAATGTCTTTGAGGTATTTGAATGGTTTCGACCCAATATTGTCCTGCTGGATGTGATAATTGGAGGCAGAAAAGCCGGGTTTGAAATAGCCGGACAGATAAGAGTTAATTATCATACCCCGATAATCTTTATGACAGCACTGGATGCACCTGAGGATTTGAAAAGTGCCTTTAGTTTTGAAAATACCGATTATATCAATAAACCATTCAATTTGCTTGAATTGTTTCTGCGAATCGATAAATTTCTATCGCACAAAAGCAGGTATAATTTGCCTGACAACTATTATCAATTGGGCTTATTTACTTTTTATCCCGATGAAAACTCTCTCGTAAAAGACAATTTAGGCATTCATCTGAATAACTGCGAAACAGCGGTGCTGACCGTACTTTGTAAAAGTATCAATTGCCTCGTGAACAGGAGTGTGATTATTTCAACTGTTTGGGGAGTAGATGATTACAAAATCAAAGAAGGCTCCTTAAACAATACTATCTGCAGTTTAAGAAAACGCTTATCAGCCGATTCCCGTATTAAAATTGAAAGTGTAATAAAAGTCGGGGTAAAGCTTACTATGGAGCTTTAACATAATTTTTCAACTCCCTTTTAACTTCCGGAGCCAGTACGTACAATCCTATCAGATTGGGAACTGCCATGGCCAGAATCAGCATATCGGAAAAATCGACCACGGCTGATAAGCTTAATATTGATCCGAAAGCGGTGATAATCAGAAAGATGATTTGATAAAAGCGTGTTGCTAAAATACGCTTTCCAAATCTTTTCTCTACGAAATCGCCGACCAGAAAGTCAAAGCTTTTTACTCCGTAATACGACCACGAGATGATGGTGGTGTACGCAAAAAGTATAATAGTAGGGAGCAAAAGGTAAGGAAACCACGATGAAACGGTAGCGAATGCTGCAGAGGTAAGCGCAGTGCCCGCAAGGTTATCCGGATTACCTGATAAGCCGGAGGTGATGATTACCAAAGCGGTCATGGTGCAGATAACAACTGTGTCGATAAATGGTTCCAATAAAGCTACAAAGCCTTCGGTAATCGGTTTTTGTGTTTTTACGGTGGAGTGGGCGATAGCGGCGGAACC
>JAYFPP010000267.1:0-2647 GCA_034927635.1 Paludibacter sp. | reverse complement strand
GCAGCAGGACCCGAAGTTACCAGACAAACGCCTACTTTTCCAGAAACCCTTGCATAGCCCTGTGCGGCATGCGTGGCTCCCTGTTCGTGACGTGTTAATATATGATTGATTTTATCATTGTAATCGTAAAGTGCATCGAAGGCCGGCATGATGGCACCACCCGGATAGCCGAAAATGGTGTCAACCCCTTCATGCAGCATTGATTCAATCAAAGCCTTCGCACCTGAAATCTTTTTCTTTTCCATTATATTTTTGATGTTATGTGGATTATAAACCTGATTGTTTTGTACCGGTTAAAACCGGTGTTTATTGATTTTTTTTACGTATCGTTTTATTTTGTGCCGGTTAAAACCGGAGCGAATTGATGGCCTTTTCGCTATTCGCTATTAGTTTTTCGCTCATCACTCATCACTCATCACTTATCACTCAATCACTCTCACGGCCCCCTTATCAGCCGAGCTTACCATCGAAGCATAGGCTTTGAGGGCCTTGCTGACGACTCGGTTACGGTCTTTCGGGGTGAAGGCATCTTTTCCGCGGGCCAGTTCCTTTTCACGGCGGGCGGTAAGCTCTTCATCGCTCAATTTTACATTGATAGAGCGGTTAGGGATATCTATTTCGATGATGTCGCCATCTTGTATCAATGCAATATTTCCTCCTGAAGCTGCTTCCGGAGAGATATGTCCGATCGATAAACCGGATGTTCCGCCTGAAAAACGACCATCAGTAATCAAAGCACATTCTTTGCCCAGATGTTTTGATTTGATATAGGAAGTAGGGTAGAGCATTTCCTGCATACCCGGACCGCCTTTCGGACCTTCATGTGTGATCACCACCACATCGCCGGCAACTACCGCGCCGCTCAGGATGCCATAACAGGCAGTATCCTGCGAGGTAAATACCTTGGCCGGACCGGTAAATTTCCAGATGCTCTCATCCACTCCGGCGGTTTTTATAACACATCCGTCCACTGCAATGTTCCCTTTCAGGATACCGAGACCGCCATCGACGGTATAAGCGTGCTGCATATCACGGATACAACCTTTGGCGCGGTCGGCGTCAAGTTCTTTGTATTGAGTGTTTTGCGATCCCATCACCAGATTGAAACGGTGTGCGGGCGCACTTTTATAAATTCTTACAGCTTCTGCCGAAGGGTTGGGTTCAGTAATGTCGTATTTGGCTATGGCTTCCCTGAGGGTAAGTCCGTCGACACGATGAACATTGGTATTCAATAAGCCTCCTTTGCTCAATTCGGCAAGAATATTCAAAATACCACCGGCACGGTTCACATCCTGAACATGGTATTTTTCGGAGTTGGGGGCAACCTTACACAAGCAGGGCGTTTTGCGCGAAAGTAATTCAATATCTTCCATGGTGAAATCAACTTCACCTTCCTGAGCGATAGCCAGTATGTGCAGGATGGTGTTGGTAGAACCTCCCATGGCAATATCGAGTACCATGGCGTTCATGAAAGCATCTTTGGTCGCGATTGTTCTCGGCAAAACAGTGTCGTCGCCGTCGCGGTAGTATTTGTAAGCATTTTCAACAATCAGTTTTGCAGCGTCGATAAACAGTTGCTCGCGGTTGGCATGGGTGGCAACAATGGTACCGTTGCCGGGGAGTGCAAAGCCGATGGCTTCGTTCAGACAGTTCATGGAGTTGGCTGTGAACATACCTGAGCAGGAGCCGCAGGTCGGACAAGCGGCGCTTTCAACTTTGGCCACCTGAGCATCCGAAATGTTTTCGTCGGCAGCCTGTACCATAGCATCAACCAGATCGAGTTGTTTGCCGTCGAGTTCGCCGGCCTCCATCGGTCCGCCCGATACAAATACAGTGGGGATATTCAGTCGCATGGTGGCCATGAGCATGCCCGGAGTAATTTTATCGCAGTTGGAGATGCAGATCATGGCATCGGCTTTATGTGCATTTACCATGTATTCAACGCTGTCGGCAATCAGGTCGCGCGATGGGAGGGAATACAACATTCCGTCGTGACCCATGGCAATGCCGTCGTCTATAGCAATGGTGTTGAATTCAGCCGCAAAACATCCCAGTTTTTCGATTTCAGCTTTTACTTTCTGTCCTATATCGTGCAGATGGGCATGTCCCGGCACAAACTGTGTGAATGAATTGACTACGGCAATAATAGGTTTGCCAAACTGATCATCTGTTACACCATTGGCTCTCCAAAGAGCTCTTGCACCAGCCATTTTACGGCCACCTGTGCTTGTCTGACTACGCAATACGTTTTTCATCTTATTGTTATTTTCAGAATTTTACCTGTTGTTTAATGCTTAAAAAGAAAAAACCTTTCTCATTTGGGTGAGAAAGGCTTTTATCTGTGCTTTTATATTCAAAAATTATCACATAACCATCCTCACCCTTGATTTTTGACCAAAAGTACCACGACGATTAGAGCGACAATATTTAAAATCTGAGTTGACATCTTATATTATTTTCGACTGCAAAGATAAACACATATTTTAATTCTCCAAATAATTTTTCGGAAAAAGTTATGTTTTTGTGCAAAATTGTAAGTTTTATGAGTGTTAAAATGAGAGAAGGGAAGTTTTTATTTTAGTTGAGAGTTGAAAGTTGAGAGTTGAAAGTGAGTATAAACATAACTTTCAACTCTCAACTTTCAACT
>JAYFPP010000057.1:0-6430 GCA_034927635.1 Paludibacter sp. | reverse complement strand
TGGATGAAGCCATTACCAAAAACCAGATATTGATTTTTGAGCACGATGCTTATACTGAGTGTTGTTTTGTAACCGAAAGTAACGGTAAGTATAAAATGGGAGAGGCCGGGGGGTTGTATGAGATGTTATGAGCTAAGAACTGAGAGCTAAGAACTAAGAGCTAAGAACTAAGAGCTAAGAACTAAGAGCTAAGAACTAAGAGCTGTTTGTTTAAATTTAATTTGATGAAGAAAGACTCATTGTTAAGGAGTAAAAGTTATAGTTTTGCTGTAAGAGTTGTAAAACTATGTAAATTTTTACATGATGAAAAAAAGGAATATATTCTAAGTAAACAAATAATAAGAAGTGCTACATCAATAGGTGCATCTATTTGTGAAGCAGAATATGCACAAAGTAATCCTGACTACATAAATAAATTTAGTATCGCTCTGAAAGAAGCTAATGAAACACTTTATTGGCTTTCACTGCTTAAAGACACTGATTATTTGGAAATTAGATTGTTTGAAAGTTTGTTTAAAGATTGTAATGAACTTGTCAGCATGCTTGTTTCTACAATAAAAACTTTAAAAGCAAAAAACTCTTAGTTCTTAGTTCTTAGTTCTTAGTTAATAATATACCTCTATTATGGTATGAAATTACTGCATAAGAGGTATTTGTATCTGTATTTGTTGCCTTTATCTTTGTATCATTAAATAATATAAAGATTTAAGATTATGAACAACAATGCATTTTGCCCGATATCATTCAAAAAGATTGATGAAAACGTTGCCCGATTGAATGGATTCTTTACGGTAGTTTTGCTCATCGTTTTCCTGATTACTTCCAGTATTCTTCCTGTGCTTTTGCTGTTGGCTGATTTTTTAGTAAGAGGGATTGAAAAGCCGCAATTCAGCCCTTTGGCATTATTGTCGAAATTTATTTTATCAGGATTTAATGCTAAACCACATTTAATCAATGCCGGCCCGAAGATTTTTGCTGCACGTATTGGATTGCTTTTCTCATTATTAATCACACTCTCGGTACTGTTCGGACTGAATGTTCCAGCCATTATTTTTACTGTGGTTTTTGGTATTTGTGCTTTTCTTGAAGCGGCATTTAATTACTGTGTTGCATGTAAATTATATCCTTTCTTCTATAAATTGGTTTATCAGTCAGATTATAAGAAATTGAATGTGAAATCTGATTTTCAAATATAATTTATAAAATCTGAATAAAAAGTCAATTTATCTGTTTTTCTTTCCGAAGATAAACTTTATATTTGTGAGCCTTTAAATATAATCAACAACATTATGTTTGATAAATTTAAGTCTCATATAGAAAGTGAGTTATCTGCCATTCAATCCGCCGGTTTGTATAAAGCTGAGCGGATAATTGTTTCTCCCCAGGGAGCGCTCATCCGTATTTCCAACGGAAAAGAAGTTCTTAATTTTTGTGCCAACAACTACCTCGGACTATCCAACCATCCTGCTCTGAAGTCGGCTGCGGCTGAAGCGCTTGAGAGCCATGGATATGGCATGTCGTCGGTACGCTTCATTTGCGGTACGCAGGATTTACACAAACAGCTCGAATCAGAGATTTCACGGTTTTTTGGTATGGAAGACACTATTCTGTATGCTGCCTGTTTCGATGCCAATGGCGGTGTGTTCGAACCTTTGCTCGGCGAAGAAGATGCTATTATTTCCGATGCGTTGAACCATGCCTCCATCATTGATGGGGTGAGGCTTTGTAAAGCACAACGTTACCGTTATGCCAATGCTGATATGGCCGATTTGGAACAGCAACTCAAACTTGCCCAAAAACAGCGTTTCCGCTTAATTGTAACCGATGGTGTTTTTTCTATGGATGGCAATGTAGCTCCTTTGGATAAGATATATGCGCTGGCTCAACAATATGATGCTATGGTGATGGTTGATGAATCGCATTCTGCAGGGGTAGTGGGTGAAAGTGGAAGGGGAGTGACCGAACTGTATCATCTGAAAGGTAAAGTAGAAATTATCACAGGTACCCTGGGTAAAGCTTTCGGAGGAGCCATAGGTGGATTTACCACCGGAAAAAAAGCAATTATTGAGTTGTTGCGGCAACGTTCGCGACCTTATCTGTTCTCCAATTCAATACCACCGATGGTCGCGGCTGCTGGTATCCGTGTGTTTCAGATGATGGACGAAACAAATGATCTGCAGGATAAACTGCATCGGAATACAACATATTTTGTTACTAAAATGAAAGCCCTTGGGTTTGACATCAAACCTACGCAATCGGCCATTTGTGCCGTGATGTTGTATGATGCGGGGTTATCACAGGAATTTGCGGCCCGGATGCTGGAGGAAGGTATATACGTTACCGGCTTTTATTATCCGGTAGTGCCTAAAGGTCAGGCGCGTATTCGTGTTCAGATTTCTGCCGCTCATGAAACGGAGCATCTCGATAAATGTATAGCTGCTTTTGAGAAGGTAGGTAGGGAGCTGATAGCGAAGAGCGAATAGTTGTAGAGACGTACGGTCGTGCGTCTTTTAGTGATAAGTGATAAGTGTCTAATATGACTTATGTGGTAAAATAATATGAAAGCTTTAGTCAAACTTCGACCGGAAAAAGGTATTTGGATGGAGGACATGCCAATGCCGCATGTAGGCATCAATGATGTGCTGATAAAAATAAAGAAAACAGCCATTTGTGGCACCGATCTGCATATTTATAAATGGGATGAATGGTCGCAACGCACCATCAAAACTCCCATGATTATCGGACATGAATATGTGGGTGAGATTGTGGAGAAAGGTCGTGGTGTAAAGAATATCCGTATAGGTGACCGTGTGACGGGCGAAGGACATATCGCCTGCGGGCATTGTCGTAATTGCCGGCGGGGCAAGCTGCATGTTTGTGAGAACTCTATCGGCGTGGGTGTAAACCGTGATGGCGCTTTTGCCGAATATCTGTCGCTTCCTGCGGCAAATGTGGTTCGCCTCGATCATCGCATCTCCAACGAGATGGCGGCTATCATGGATCCTTTTGGAAATGCTACACATACTGCTTTGTCGTTTCCTCTTATTGGCGAGGATGTGCTGATTACCGGTGCCGGATTGATTGGTTGTATGGCAACAGCTATTTGTCGTTTTTCCGGAGCAAGGAATATTGTGGTGAGTGATTTGAGTGATTACCGCTTGAAAATAGCTAAACAGATGGGAGCCACTCTTACGGTGAACCCTACGAAAGGAGAAACTATTGATGGTGCCATTAAGGATTTACGCATGCACGGTTTTGATATCGGACTGGAAATGTCGGGTTCACCTGTAGCTTTCCAGAGTATGATTGATAATATGTACAACGGTTCGAAAATCGCATTATTGGGTATTCTTCCAAATTCAACTACGGTACAATGGGATAAAATCATTTTTAAGGCCCTCACACTGAAAGGAATTTATGGACGTGAGATGTGGGAAACCTGGTACCAGATGGAGCAAATGCTTATTACCGGCATTGATTTGTCGCCCATCATTACTCACCGTTTTAATATCAAAGATTTTCAGAAGGGATTTGATGTGATGGAGTCGGGACAATGTGGTAAAGTGATTCTGAACTGGGAATGATAATCAAATATAAAAAATAGTCTCCGGAAAGATATAAATTTCCGGAGACTCATTTTTTTTATTAATAATTCAGAAGAAGTAAATTACTGATGCTGTTAATTGGTTTCTGTTGAAACCAACATCTTCTCTTTTGTTTAAATCATTGATTCCCCAGTCGTAGCCGACTTTTAGCTGGATATTCTCATATTGTACACCCCCTCCGACACCCATTTGCAGGTTAAACCGCGAAATGTCGTAAACGCCATCGTCATCAGCATCAGTTTCATAACGGTTGTAGATTGTAGTAATCTCCGAAGATCCAAAGGTCGTAACATTTACTGTTTTTTCAGCCAGTCCGAAACTTAAATTTGGCCCGGCAAAAGCAAATAACCTGATTTCACTGTTTACGGGAAAATCTGCTTTAAGTCTCAGGGGTATATCTAAAAAATGTCCCGTGTAGGTATTTGTTCCTGAGATAACTCCCGGACCCTCATAATTCAGATACTGGTATATTGCGCCATATTGAAAATCGAAATTTTTGATGATGGATGACTCGGCTACAGGACCTACCTGAAAACCATTAATGATTTGATCGTCTGTTTCCTTTGAGTTAACAAAAGACGCCTGAATTCCGAAATTCTCGGCGGTGCCCAGTAAGCTCATTGCCGAAGCAGCGATTACTAATGAAGTTTTAATTATTCTTTTCATTGCTGATTTTTTTTGTTGTTAATACTATGTTTATTATAACCATAATCTTTAGTCTTTGTTTTCATATGTCAGATATCCAACCGGATTTGGCTTTTGCGATATTGTTTTTTGACTTGCCATTTCGGTAAGCACCTGGTATATTTCGCTGAATTGCATGTTAGTTTCTACCATAAAACTTTCTAGCTTTGAGTTTAATTCAGCGTATCCAAGTGCAAACTGACGAAGAGCAACAAACGCTCTTACGATCTTGATATTTACTTCAATTGCTTTAGAACTGTTCAATAATCCCGCCAACATTGCTACACCATGTTCCGTAAATGCATATGGTAATTTTCTGGTGCCACCCCAACTTGATATTCCATTTTGGAATATCAAGTCAAATTCCTGATTGGTAAGTTGAAACATAAAATCAACCGGAAATCTCTCTGCATTACGTTTTACAACTTTATTCATATTACCTGTACTTACCTGATACATGGCAGCAAGGTCCTTGTCTAAAATAACTTTTTGTCCTCGTATTTCTAATATCTTGTCCTGAATTAAATGTAATTCCATGATAAATCCTTCAAATAAGTTTTTTACATTAGTCATGTTTGTCATAAACCAGATATACAACCGGATTTGGCTTTTGCGATATTGTTTTTTGACTTGCCATTTCGGTAAGCACCTGATATATTTCGCTGAATTGCATGTTAGTTTCTACCATAAAACTTTCTAACTTTGAGTTGAATTCCGCGTATCCAAGTGCAAACTGACGAAGTGCTATGAATGCCCGGACGATTTGGATATTAATGTCAATTGCCAGGTCACTTTTTAATATGCTTGCCAACATGGTAACCCCGTGTTAGGTAAATACATAAGGAAGCTTTCGTGTTCCACCCCAACTTGATGTCACAGATTGTGATATCAAGTTGTCAAATTCTTTGTTTGTCAGCTGAAACATAAAATCAGGAGGAAAACGTTTGATGTTTCGTTTTACGGCCTGATTTAATATCCTTGTCTCAACATCATATAGTTCCGCCAGTTCAAAATCAATCATAACTCGTTGATTGCGGATTTCATAAATTTTACTTTGAATAAATTGCAGTTCCATGATAAATTCTCAAAATTAAGATTATGGTAATGAAAAAATGGTTGTTGGTTATAAATCCTTTCAAAAATAATGAATGTCATTCGATTGAAAAACTTAAATTAATCCATACAATGTTAATTATTCAAATTGAAAGAGGATAGGAGTGTTGTATGCACGGGTTTAAATTGCTAATTTTGTTGCTTAAAATAAACGAATTTAATAAGGAATATATGGACAACAATAATCAAAACCAGTTGAACATTGAACTGACACCCGAAATTGCCGAAGGTATTTACTCAAATCTGGCGATTATATCACACTCAACTTCAGAGTTTGTTATAGATTTTATCCGCATTATGCCCGGAACGCCTAAAGCGAATGTTAAATCACGCATTATACTGACACCCGAGCATGCCAAAAGATTGTTGTTTGCTTTGCAGGAAAATGTGGCAAAATTTGAAGCGCAAAATGGTAAAATCAAAATTCCGGAAAACAATATGATGCCGCCGGTTCCTATGAGTTTTGGTAGTGGTGAGGCCTGATTGCAGGTTATTTTATAGTAAATCTCCAGGCTTTGTTTTTCCAGGGTTCTCCCGCATAGTCAATGCCTATCCGGGGATAACAGGAAAAGGATTCAATGCCGGGACCATCCTCAATTCTGATGCGGGTTGATGAGATCAGGTCTTCTCCGTAGAAGCTTTTGTTGAGTTCTAATATTCTTCCCACGCGTCCGGGCCCGTAAACTTCATTAAGGCCTCTGATCAGAACAGCTTCCGGATGATCTTTCGGACCGGATACGATATTAAGCATCCAGTACATGCCGTAAATCAGGTATACATAAATATGGCCTCCATCAGCATACATGATCTCGGTTCGTGTAGTCCGGCCTTTACAGGCATGGCAGGCAAGATCCTCTTCGCCGTAATAAGCTTCAGTTTCAGTAATCGTGTAGCGGCTTACTGTGCCATCGTTAAAAGTTCGAACGATGGTCTTTCCGAGTAATTTTGGCGCCAGTGAAACAGCGTCCTGAAGGAAGAATTCTTTGTTGAGAGAAAGCATTTTATGTGTAATTGTGTAGTTGTGTAGA
>JAYFPP010000142.1:0-8211 GCA_034927635.1 Paludibacter sp. | reverse complement strand
TCACTTTATTATATGATTTAATGTTTTTTGTTTTCGCTAAAACAAAAAACAAACTTAAAGCTACTAAAGTCTTTAAGTTTGTTTTCTGGACTTTAAAATAAAGACCAATAGACAGTATTATTTCTTTTTATGTCTGTTTTTCCTTAGTCTTTTCTTACGCTTGTGCGTAGCCATTTTGTGTCGTTTTCTTTTTTTTCCGCTTGGCATTTTCTGTTCTTTTTAAAAATTATTTTACTACACTAACAAAAGTCTTCGCAGGCTTGAAAGATGGGATATTGTGTGCAGGGATGATAATTGTAGTGTTTTTTGAGATATTCCGGGCAGTTTTCTCAGCTCTTTGTTTGATTACAAAGCTTCCGAAACCTCTTAAATAAACGTTTTCATTTTTTGAAAGAGAATCTTTAATTGTTTCCATAAAAGCTTCAACTGTTGCCAATACAGACGCTTTATCAATCCCTGTGTTCTTAGCAATTTCGTTTACGATATCTGCTTTTGTCATTTTAGTAAGTTTTTATTTGTTAATAATGATTATGTATTAATATTTTGTTTCTGTTTTTTTGGAACTGCAAATATATGGCTTTTATTCTGATTGAAAAACATTTGCGACTATTTTTTTGAAAAAAATTCATTATTTCCCGGAAATAGTCATTATTTAGGTATTGAAAATTAAACAGTTGGAAATCATCTCCCGAAAAAACCGACTTTTTTACACATTTTTTTTAAATTATTGAACATTTTTTATTCAGAAATTATCAATCTAAAAAAAAAAGCTAAATTTGCACCGAATTTATAGCTTTCGAAATTATTCATATTGAAGATGAAAAGTATCATTGATCCAATCGACCGGGACATATTAAAAAAAGAACTTACTCCCGATAAATTTCTCAGACCAACTAATAAATCAGGTAATCAGATTTTTATTGTAACTGCGCACGACTCTCCGAATGTTATGCTGGAAATCGGCCGTTTGAGAGAATTATCCTTTCGTGCAGGAGGTGGAGGTACCGGTGAAGAAATTGATACTGATAAGTTTGATTATATGGAAGTCCCCTACAAACAATTAATTGTATGGGATCCGGATGCTGAAGAGATTATCGGAGGATATCGTTTTTTACCGGGATCGGATGTGAAAGTAAACGAAAACGGACAACCGCAATTCGTCATGTCGCATCTTTTTATTTTCAACGAGAAATTCGTGAAAGAATATATGCCTTATACCATTGAACTCGGAAGAGCTTTTGTTCAGCCTGACTATCAGACTACAAAAATGGGTATGAAAAGTCTTTTTGCACTCGACAATCTCTGGGATGGACTCGGGGCTTTGATTCACTCGGTAAAAGGGGCAAAGTATTTCATCGGAAAAGTCACTATTTACAACAACTATCCGGTTAAAGCAAGGGAGCTTATTTATGAATATCTTGCCAAACATTTTCCTGATCCCGATGGCCTGATAAGACCTAAAAACCCAATCCACGTTAGCGGGGAAGTACACGAACTCGCCAAAACAATTTTGACTGAAGATAAATCAACAGATGATTATAAGCTTTTAATCAAAAGCGTCAGAAGCGAAGGTGAAAATGTACCTCCGATGTTCAATGCCTATATTGGTCTTACCGATACCATGCGTTTTTTCGGCACTATCCTCGACCATGATTTCGGCTCGGTTTATGAAACCGGATTGATGGTGGTAATGGACGACCTGCTTGAAACCAAGAAACAACGTTACGTACAACCTTATATTGAATACCTCCGTAAAATGATGGACGAAAGAAAGGCGGCACGTAAACTGATGAAGGAGGAGAAAGAAAAAGCAAAACTAAAAAGATTGAAGGAAAAGGAGAAGAAGCGAAGAGCGAAAAGCGAATAGTGATGAGTGGAAATAATTGAGAGTTGAGAGTTGAGAGTTGAGAGTTGAAGTGATTATTCATTTACACATCTACACGTTTACACGTTTACACCTTTCAACAGAATTATCCAAAATAAAAAAGACTCCGGAGATGATAAAACCTCCGGAGTCTTTTCTTTGTGCGGCTGAAGGGACTCGAACCCCCACGCCTCTCGGCACCAGATCCTAAGTCTGGCGCGGCTACCAATTACGCCACAACCGCAATTTGCCTAAGCGGCTGCAAAGATAATAATTTTTTTTAACGTGCCAATTTTTTTATTACTTTTGCACTTCAAATTTAAAAACCATTTGTAAGGTTCATCATTATGATTAAAGTAACTTTCCCCGACAGTTCGGTACGTGAATATGCCTCAGGCATCACCGGACTTCAACTGGCTGAGAGTATCAGCCCCCGATTAGCACAAGAGGTGCTGTCGATCACAGTAAATGATCAGATATGGGATTTATCCCGACCGATCAGCACCGACGCCACTATCAAACTGCATAAGTGGGATGATGAAGAAGGTAAACATGCTTTCTGGCATTCCTCTGCCCACCTGATGGCTGAAGCTTTACAGGAATTGTATCCCGGTATAAAGTTCGGTATCGGACCGGCCATTGAAAACGGATTCTATTATGATGTGGATCCCGGAACAGCTGTGATTAAAGAAGCTGATTTACCTGTGATTGAAGCTAAAATGATTGAACTGGCTGCCCGAAAGGAAGCTATTCTTCGTTCGGATATCAGCAAAGCTGAAGCATTGAAGAAATTTCAGGATAAAGGAGACGAATACAAGGTGGAATTGATCAACGATCTGACCGACGGTACCATTACATTATATTCGCAGGGTAACTTCACCGACCTTTGTCGTGGCCCGCACCTGCCAAATACGGGCGAAATAAAGGCAATCAAGTTATTAAGTGTTGCCGGTGCCTACTGGCGTGGCGATGAAAAGCGTAAAATGCTGACACGTATTTATGGTATCACTTTTCCTAAAAAGAAAATGCTGGATGAATACCTGGTATTACTGGAAGAAGCCAAAAAACGTGACCACCGTAAAATAGGCAAAGAACTGGAACTGTTTGCTTTCTCCGACACTGTTGGAAAAGGACTGCCATTATGGTTGCCCAGAGGAACCGCTTTACGTCTGCGTTTGGAAGATTTTCTGAAGAAAATACAGAAAAGATTTGAATATCAACAGGTAATGACCCCTCACATTGGTAACAAACAGTTGTACGTTACATCAGGTCATTATGCAAAATATGGAAAGGATTCTTTCCAACCGATTCACACACCGGAAGAAGGGGAAGAATATCTGCTGAAACCGATGAACTGTCCGCACCACTGCGAAATCTACAAGGTTAAACCCCGTTCGTACAAGGATTTACCCTTCCGCATGGCCGAATTCGGCACCGTATATCGTTACGAACAAAGCGGAGAGTTACACGGCTTGACCCGTGTTCGCTCGTTCACACAGGATGACGCTCATATTTTCTGCCGTCCCGACCAGTTGAAGAATGAATTCCTGAAAGTGATGGACATCATTTTTATCATCTTCAACGCCCTGGATTTCAAAAACTTTGAAGCACAGATTTCGTTGCGCGACCCCAACAACAAAGAAAAATATATCGGTTCGGATGAAAACTGGGAAAAAGCTGAACGTGCTATTGTGGAAGCCTGTGCCGAAAAAGGATTGAAAGCTAAAGTGGAACTTGGTGAAGCTGCTTTTTACGGTCCTAAACTCGACTTTATGGTGAAGGACGCTATCGGTCGTCGCTGGCAGCTGGGTACCATTCAGGTTGATTATAACCTTCCTGAACGCTTCGAGTTGGAATATACCGGAGAAGATAACCAGAAACACCGACCTGTAATGATTCACCGCGCTCCTTTCGGATCGATGGAACGATTCGTCGCAGTACTCATTGAACATACCGCCGGTAAATTCCCTTTGTGGCTAACCCCAGATCAGGTGGTGATATTACCTATCAGCGAAAAATTCAACGATTACGCTTATGATATTGCCAAAGAGCTCAACTTACAGGATATACGTGTTCAGGTGGACGATAGAAATGAAAAAATCGGTCGTAAGATCCGCGATAACGAATTAAAACGTATACCTTATATGTTAATTGTTGGCGAAAAAGAAGCCGAGAACAATGAAGTTTCAGTGCGCCGTCAGGGTGAAGGAGACAAAGGTAGTATGAAAGTAGCGGAATTTGCATCAATGATTAATGAGGAAGTAGATAAAATGATGAATCAATATAATTGATTTAAAGCTTTTCCGCATAGAAACTATCATTCTGATTCAATCTTCTGATTGACTACATCAAATAAAAAAGGGAAGTTCAATATTGAACTTCCCTTTTTTATTTGACAGATCTGATTGCTTATTCTATTTTCTCCAGAAAGAAGGTGTAAACAAAACGAGCACAGTAAAGAGTTCCAACCTTCCCAGCAACATTATAAACGAGAGGAACCATTTACTGAATTCAGGTATTGCGGAAAAGTTACCTGCAGGCCCCACCTGTCCAAGACCCGGTCCTACCCCACCCAGACAGGTGATTAAACCACCGATTGACTCCTGAAAATCCATTCCCGACATACTCAGAATCAGAATACCCACAGCCACAGTAAACAGGTAAAGCAACACAAAAGCAAGTACACGGGTAATTACATCCGCTTTTACAATCAGTCCGTTATATTTTACCGGCATCACCGCATTGGGATGAATCAATTTTTGTATTTCATAATAGCAATACTTAAATACAATCACAATTCGGACCATTTTAATAGCTCCACTGGTAGAGCCTGCCGAAGCTCCAATAATCATGGCAATCAACAAAAGCACCCAGGTGAAAGTCTTCCAGTACATGTAATCGGCCGTAGCAAAACCAGTGGTGGTCATACACGCTGTTACATTAAAGAAGGCCTCCCTCCACCACATTTCTAATTTTGAGAAGGAAAACATATGCGAGAAATCTATCAATGAAAAAGTCACAATTAATGAAAAAGCAATTAAAGTGATCAGGTAGTATTTTAACTCTTCATTTTCAAACAGCTTTCTGAATTTATTCTTGAATCCGAAATAATAAAGGCTGAAGTTCACTCCCGACAGCAACATGAATATAGCTATTACATACTGAATATAAGGCGAACTCCAATAACCCACACTGGCTTGTTTGGTCGAAAATCCACCGGTAGCAACAGTACCAAAGGAATGGCAGATAGCATCAAACCAGCCCATACCACCTATTTTCAACAGAATGGATTCGGAAATAGTAAGGATGATATAAATCAGGAAAAGTCTTTTTGCCGTTTCATTAATTTTCGGATGTATCTTGTCTTTTGTCGGTCCGGCTGATTCAGCCACAAACAACTGCGTACCACTCACGCCAAAAACCGGCAGTATAGCCAGCGATATCACAATAATACCCAGACCTCCGATCCAGTGCGTCAGACTTCTCCAGTAAAGAATCGAGTGAGAAAGCTCTTCAATATTATTTAAGATAGAAGCTCCGGTAGTAGTAAAACCCGAGATAGTCTCAAAGAAAGCATCCGTAAAAGACGGGATACTTCCTGATATCCAGAAAGGAAGCAATCCGAAAAGCGTAAATACCACCCAGATAAATGTTACTATCAATGATCCTTCTCGTCGTCCGATCAGAGGCGAAGCCTTCAATCCGCTCAAAATACCCAGCGCCCCGAGAAAAAAAGTAATTCCTGCCGATATCAGAAAATAATAACCGTCTCTCTCCTTATAAAGTACCGCAACTAAAGCAGCAGAGAGCAAGGCAACAGTCTCGACCATTAAAAGAATTCCGAAGAATCTGAAAATCAATCGGAAATTTAAAATTTTATTCATCAAAATCAGGTTTATATAATTTGATATTTATCTTTTCCAGAAAATGGGAGTAAAAAGAATCAATACGGTAAAGACTTCCAATCTTCCGATTAACATTACAAAAGAAAGAATCCACTTTGATAAAACGGGTATCTCAGAGAAGCTGAATGCCGGTCCTATTGAACCCAAACCCGGTCCGACATCACTGATACAAGTGACCATGCCGCTAATTGATTCCAGGAAGCCCATCCCGGAAAAAGAAAGAATGATGGCTCCTACTACAATTATTAAAATATAAAGCATAATAAAAGCCAGTACTCTTGTAATCACATCCTCCCTCACAATATGTTGATTATATTTTACAGGGAAAAAAGCATTAGGATGAACAATTCTTTTAAACTCATAATAAGCATATTTCATCACCAGCAATATCCGGATTATTTTCATTCCTCCTGCTGTAGAGCCCGCTGAAGCGCCGGTTAGCATGACTATGAGTATAAGCAGCCACACAACAGGTTTGAACTGCATAAAATCGACAGTTACATAACCGGTTGTAGAAATCATAGAAACAACCGTAAAAAGACTGTCGCGGAAAACTTTTTCCAAATGAGTAAACGATGCCGGAAGAGAGATGTCGTAGATTGATATTCCGACTAAGGCAGAACATATCAGTGTAAAAACCAGAAAAAATTTGAATTCTTCATTTTCCTTAATTTTACTGAACCGTCCTTTAACCAGAAAATAAATCAAAGTAAAATTCACACCCGCAAAGAACATGAAAAAAATAATGATATACTGAATAGCCGGCGATGCCCAGTACCCTATACTTGCCTGTTTTGTCGAGAATCCTCCTGTTGCCATGGTAGTATACGAATGATTCACAGCGTCGAACCAACCCATACCGGCAATCACCAACAACAAAACCTGCGAAATGGTTAGAATAACATAAATTGCCAGTAATCGTTTGGCTGTATCACTCATTCTCGGATGAATCTTATCTTTTGTGGGACCAGTTGCTTCTGCCGAAAACAATTGTACGGATGAAAAACCGAATATTGGCAACAAAGCCAGGGATATAACGATGATTCCCAATCCGCCAATCCATTGCGTCAGACTTCTCCAGTAAAGTATACTATTTGGTAAGGACTCAATATTATTGAGAATTGAAGCTCCTGTAGTAGTAAAGCCCGACATCGTTTCAAAAAACGCGTCAGTGAAGTTTGGAATGCTTCCGCTTAACCAATAAGGTAATAAACCAATCAAAGAAAACCAAATCCAGATAGAAGTTACTATAACCGAACCTTCCCTTCTGCCTATAACCGGAGAAGCATTTCTTCCTGAAATAAAAAAAAGAAGACCCAGCGTAACGGCTATTCCGGAGGTAATCAGAAAATGTGAGATCACATCTTCTTTATAAAAAAGGGCAACAACAATGGCTGAAAGAAGAAATACGCCTTCAAACAACAACAGTCCACCTATGATTTTTAAAATCAGTTTATGATTAAAGCCCTTGAACATGACTTAAAAATAACTTTCAATCTTTCTGATAGCTGAGGCAACACAAAAACAAATTACATGATCTCCCGGCTCGATAACAGTATCACCTGCCACAATAAATCCCTGACCACCACGCACATAACCACCTATATTAACATTAGCCGGTAGTCTCAGATCCTTGATTTTTGATTTGGTTATTTTGGCTCCTTCTTTTGCCACGAATTCCACAACTTCAGCATCGGCAGAGGTAAGTGCCCGTACTTCCAGCACATCGGCATCAAGGGTCAACTGATAAATATAGCTGGCTGCAATCATTTTTTTGTTGATTACTGTTCCGATATCCATACTTTCAGCGAGCATGATGTAATCAATATTTTCCACCTCTGCAACTGTTTTTTTAACTCCTAAGCGTTTGGCTGCCAAGCAGGCAAGGATATTAGCTTCAGAGTTAGAGGTAACGGCTACAAAAGCGTCCATATCCTGTACACTCTCGTTTTTCAAAACCTCCAAATCTCTTGCATCAACATTGATAATCATTGCTTTCTGACATTTCTCAGCCAATGTGTAACATCTTTCTTTATCCTTTTCAAGAATTTTTACACGAATATTGTCAGGAAGATTTTGCACCGTTTTTTGAGCAATACGGCTTCCACCCATGATCATCACATTATTAACCTTATGATCAATTTTTCCGGCCTGATCTTTTACAAATTCAATATCTTCAGGGCGAGTGATAAAATAAACAATGTCATCAGCTTTTATTTCATCAGCTCCTCCGGGGATAATCGTAGAATTATTTCTTTTGATGGCAACAATCCTGTATTTGCGGTGATCAAAGAAACCACTGACAAATTTTTTATTAACAATCTGAGCATTATCTCTAACTTTAATCCCAAGCAAAATTAGCTCTCCATTGCAAAAACTCATGTTTTGTCTTAACCAGGTCGACTCGAGTGAGGTAATAATTTCTTTTGAAGCCAGTAATTC
>JAYFPP010000126.1:0-1666 GCA_034927635.1 Paludibacter sp. | reverse complement strand
TTCCCGTTTCTCACAATGGCGGCGGGATTAAACACATCGGCCTTTTGCCATCTTACACTATCTCTTATAATCGGATCAAAAAACATTTTAGATGAATCAGCTGTAATAATCGGATTTTCTTCAGGCTTACTGAACGACCAGTGCTCCCAGTTAATCTGACTATTATTTTTTAAAGAATAATGACATGCCGTTAACTGCAGAATGATTGAGAAGATGACAAAATATTTAATTGATTTCATTTTAACGGAATTTATAATTTGGTTTTGGCCCCATCTCAAAAACTAATTTACGTCCATTGATGAGATCATGAAAGCTAATAAAAGGTGTACAAATTGATTTACCATCCAGTGTCACACTTTGAACATATTTATTCTCTTCGGAGAGATTGCCGGCAATAATTTCAAGTTTTCCGGGTGTTCCATTAATCTTGTGCCTGAGTACTATCTTTGGAAACTGCGGAGCTCCAATGGAATACATACCCGAAGCAGGTACCACCGGATAAAAACCCATTACGCCAAAAATATACCAGGCCGACATTTGACCACAATCATCATTTCCATTGATTCCCACCGACTGATTCCTGAAGTTCTCAACCGAAGTATGTTTTCTGATAAGTTCTTGTGTTTTCCATGGTTCACCACAATAATTGAACAAGTAGGCATAATGGTGTCCGGGTTCATTATCGTGCCGGTAGTGATTTCCTTCGAAGTTCTCTGTCAGTTTCTTCACGAACATTTTCTGCCCACCCATCAGATCTATCATCCCCTCCGGGTCATGCATGGCTCCGAATAAATAAGTCCATTTGCTGCCCTCGGTAAAACCGGCCGTGGAATCAGCATACCATTCTCCATTATATAATTTCGGTGCAAAAAAACCGGTTCCATGATTATACAAATTCTTATAATTATTACTATAATTCATTAGTTTTGCATAATCTTCCATTCTACCAGTTGCTTTGGCAATTTGGGCAACACAATAGTCATCAACACCAAACTCGATGGTGCGCGAAACCGATTCACTTGTCTTGTCGACAGGGATGTAACCAAGAGAGTGATAATAAGTCAATCCTCCCCGTGCTTCGTAAGATGTCCACGGATCACGATCGCCCCATTTCTTCAACACATCTCCCATAGGAGGAACAGTCGCGTCTTTAAGCAAAGCCTCGTATGCCAGATTGATATCATATTCCCGGAATCCATTGACATAAGCATCTGCAATAACGGCATCGGCATGGGTTCCAATCATAATGTTGGTATAAGTGGGATTAGGCCATTTGGGTAACCATCCTCCCTCATTGTACATTTGCAGTAAAGACTGTACCATCGGACTGACACGTTCCGGCTGAATCAGTTGCAGCAACGGATGCAAAGCCCTGAAGGTATCCCATAATGAAAAATCATTATATGAAACTCCCTCATGAATCTGATCATCAAATGCACTGTAATAGCGACCATATTCGGAGAATTCACGGGGAAACAACATGGTATGGAACATCGCGGTATAAAAAATACTTTTTTGATCTTCAGTACATCCGCTCACCTTTATCCGGCTCAGATTTTCCTGCCATACATCACGTGTTTTCTGCGTCAGTTTATCGAAATTCCAGTCCGGAATTTCAATAGATAAATTTTGTACAGCCTGCTCCAGACTAATAAAGGAGGTGGCA
>JAYFPP010000067.1:0-4766 GCA_034927635.1 Paludibacter sp. | reverse complement strand
TTATATGAAATCAGGTTTTTCTGTGTTTCCCCTGTCGATTACATGATCAATGACCGATGCTGTTTTCTTTACTTTCGGGGCTCTTTTTTTTACAATCAATCCGGCATCCTGAATTTGCCGGCCAACAGGGTCCTTATCTGCTATCAATAATATATCATCTTCAAGACGTAAAACGGTCAATACTTGTAAATAGTTACCCAACGACACTGATGGAGAGCCATCTTCAATATTTCCCAGCGTAGACACGGCAATGCCGGCCCGCTCAGCCATAGAGCGAACTGACAGCTTTCGCCGTAAACGTGCTAACCTGATGTTCTCACCTAATGTGGAGAGAATCTTCTTCTGTTTTTGAGTGTAACTTGTTTCTCGTGATTTCATAACAGCTGATATTTCAGTACAAAAGTATATATAATAATTGATATATCATATCTTATGGCTGAAAATTATGATAATAGAAGATAAGTGTGTGCGGGTGAGAGGGGGTTGCTTCGTCGTTATCCTCAGAGCTTATTCCCGGCATACAGGTGTTCTACGGGGAAAATCAAATCCCAGTTTTTCCCCCAGACAATATTGCCATGATCAATATAAAACTTTTTGAAGTTTGAGGGGTTCCGGTATTTATTGTATTGAGGATGGGAGTGGTCTTTCAGAAAGTTTTCAAAATCCACTTTCTTAATGGTGCCATCGCTAAATTCAATTTCAACGGCATAACCGGAAATGTAAACAGCTTGTTTAATATATAACGGACGGCTCATTTTGTAATTAAATTTTATTTTTAATACTGGTACATCTGATTTGCTTTCTCAACACGAAAAAGTTAATCCATTTGTCAATGATGTTTGTGTTGTATTTTTGAATGAATGCTTCTGCAGTTTTTGTATCTTTTTCAGTTAAGGGTTCAATCCCTGTTTTTTTTCTTTTTCGTATTTCTTTTAATTCTCCATTGTCAAGAATTAATTCAAAGACGGTTTCATTATCTCCGTGCTTCACGTGGACATGAATAGGTTCATGTTCATTAGAAAAGAAATAAAAAATGAAACCAAAATAAGTAAATATCTTAGGCATTTTTTTCATTGTTAGGTGGTTAGTGATGCAAAGATAAGTCTTTTTTATAATACCATAATTCAGTAAAATCATTAATTTTACAAAATTTATTTTAAGTTTGTGAAGTGATTATCCATGAGTATCTGTTTTGCCGGATTGTGTTATGCTGTGGAAGCTACAGAGCGGAACATTTTGCACATAGCAAAACGATTTTGAAAAGATTTATTCATGAGAATTATTGACAGAGAAACTGACCGATTGAAATAACTATAATACATACTACATGAAAAGGAATATCACATTTCTGTTTTTTAGCATGGTGCTGCTTAGCATATTTGCAAAGCAACCTACCATTATTCATTCCAACAAAAAAAATATCATAATGATGATTAACACCGGGAGAAATGACTGGACAATCACTCCTGAGTTGAAGCCTGACATTTACACCATGTACAGTGAAACCGAGAAATCACGAACAATCCGGTTTATCACCGACATTGATTCAGCCACTTTCGTTGTGAAACTAAATAAGCCGTTAAAATTAGCAATGGTATTAAACAAAAAAGATACGGCTCATGTGGTGATTGATTTAAATAACAAAATACCCTGTACGCTTGGCAATACCGACAAACTGTATGCGCTGGGTTTGTTCTGGAGTGAAGCAAAATATAATTTTGCCTTTATCGACAGATTGAATTTTGATTTGGATAGTTTATACCAGACCTATATCCCTAAAGTACTGGCTACACGCACCGACTACGACTTTTACGACCAAATGGAGCTGTTTGCCGCCAGTCTCCGGGATTTACATTCCGGAGCTTTTTACAGACTGAAAGGCCGGTATGCAAATTATTTTCCTTTATCAGCACGTTATTTTGGCGATAGCTTATATATAGTAAATGTACGGGAAGATTTGGCAAAAGAGTTTCCACTGGGTTCGCAGATTCTTAAAATCAATCAACTCACCACACAGGAATATATGCGTAAATATGTTGAGCCTTATGTCTGCTCAAATTACCGGCCTACTGTAAATGAAATCTCAGCTTCCCGCCTGTTCGGATCGGGTTTATCAACTCAAAAAATAACGATTACCTGCAAAACACCTGATGGGAGAATGCTTACGGGTACACCTCCCCGCAATGGAAAGTCGGTTGACGGAAAATATATGGGACCAACTCCACAGAGATGGAATAAACCGGTAGAGCTGTTTTGGGAAAAGAATAAGATTGCCCGTTTGGCATTTAATACATTTTATCCAAAAGACAGGCTTGTGAAGATGTTTGAAAGTATAAAAGATACGTTATACAGCGCCAATGGCATCATTATCGACTTAAGGGCAAACGGAGGAGGAGATACCAGTACCGGTTGGTATCTGCTGAGATATATAATTCAAGACCCTTATTTTTTGAGCTATGCATGGCAGACGCGTGTAAATACGGGCGTAAAAAAGGCGAGTGGAAATTATATTAAAGAAAATGAGGATTATTTTAAAAACAGAGCTTATCAGACTTTTCTACCGGATACTATATGGATCCCCGATTCGGTGAAAAGGTTTAACGTTCCGATGGCAGTACTTATCTCAGAACGAACCTGTTCGGCTGCAGAAGATTTTTTGATTGTACTAAAAGAAAGAAAAGACAGACCCGTTTTTATTGGCCGACCGAGTATGGGTTCAACAGGTTCGCCTTTGGTATTGGATCAATTTCCTGATAACGGAGTTGCAAAAGTTTGTACCAGAAGAGTGTTATTCCCGTATTCTATGCAACCCTTTAATGAAGGTATTATGCCCGATATTTTAGTGGATTATACGCTCGAAGAGTTTTTAAATCAGAAAGTTGATAAGGATGTTGAAGCTGCTGTCGAAGTGATTTCAAAACAAATCAATCGATAATCAGTCTGATAACAGGATTCGTTTCGCTTTTCGCAAGTCACGCTTAGTACCCCTACTAATTCATCGTTAGCACCTCTACTAATACACCCTTAGCAGGTGCTCTAAATTCATACTTGGGAAAATTTGAGTCCTGAAGAAGCAAAGGCAGACTTTGTACCTGCTCAAAGGCACTCTTTGTAGCTACTCAAAGACACTCTTTGCTTAGGCTCAAAGTCATGCTGCGGAAAATTCAGATACTTATCTGTCTTCAACTGCTTCTAATCCGGTCCTTTGCCCTGAACTTTCGGACGTAAAGCCAGATGCTGAAATGTCCATCGGTTAAATAGTTATAACTGGACTGCTTTGGCTGGATTAAATCATTCTTACTAGTACTAATAAATCTGATGAAAACTCCTCTGGAAGCGTATTTTTTGCATCTTTATGTAGCTATTATGCAGCTAAGTGACTAAAAATGAAAGAAAAATTGTGGTGTGTGTTAATTTTATAAAGATTTATTTTTAAGTTTGCAAAGTGATGAGGGCAGGGAGGTTGATTGGATTGTCTGATGCTGATGGGTGCAATGCTTACTTTCTCGTTACGATATTTATGTCTCATACAGAATGGTTAGGCGGCATACAAAAAATAAAGAAAAGGATTGAAATATGTACCATTTATTGTACTTTTGGGATAAATTAAATAAATATGGGACAAACGACACCAGATTCTAAGCTTGAAAAGTTACCACCTAAACTTGAAAAGGTCGAAACGATAAGAATTCTTCGACAGACAACCAAAGCTGCAACAGCTTTGGCTGAATTAAAAGGAATTGCAAAGACGATTCCGAACCAATTAATGCTTGTGAATGCGATTGTACTTCAAGAAGCAAAAGACAGTTCGGAAATTGAAAATATCATTACCACTCAAGATGAGTTGTATAAAGCGATTGCGATTGACAAATCAAATATCTCGGCAGCGACAAAAGAAGTTGTGAATTATCGAAAAGCAATTTTTCTTGGCTTTGAATTGGTTGAGAAACAAGGTTTTTTGAGTGTAAACGACATAAGAAACATTCAGCAAGTATTAGTTGGGAACTCGGCAGGAATAAGAAATGTGCCGGGAACAGTATTAAAAAACAGCAATACCGGAGAAGTTGTTTACACACCTCCACAAGACGAAATTGAAATTATTGACCTTCTGACAAATTTCATAAATCACTTTAATGACACAGAACAAAGTTTATCACCGCTTATAAATTTAGCTGTATTTCATTATCAGTTTGAAAGTATTCACCCTTTTTATGACGGAAACGGAAGAACCGGAAGGATTCTCAACATACTTTATTTAATCATGAATAAGCTGATTGACATTCCTATTCTCTATTTAAGTTCGTATATCATTGAAAATAAAACTGAATACTACAAATTACTTAATCGAACAAACATGACTGGAGAATGGGAGGATTGGATTCTTTTCATACTTAAAGCAATTGAGAAAACAGCAATTAATACAATTGAGAAAATCAGTTCTATCAGAAAATCTTTAGACGCAACAATTGAAAAAGTACAGTTGAATGCTCCTAAGATTTACAGAAAAGAATTGGTTGAATTGTTATTCGAGCAACCGTACTCAAAAATCGATTTCGTTGTAAATCGACTTCAGGTAGAGCGAAAAGCAGCGTCAAGATACCTGAAAGAACTTGAAAGGATTGGAATTCTAAAATCGCAGAAAATTGGACGTGAAACTTTATATATCAACATAGAGTTAGTTGAAATTCTAAAACTCTAATGCACCACTGCCTAATACACTGGTAATACAGGTAAATGTAATTTTGAGCAAGTAAATCAGTGAAATC
>JAYFPP010000055.1:0-4829 GCA_034927635.1 Paludibacter sp. | reverse complement strand
TGTTTCAGCGTGGTATCGGCGGTACCAACTCGTGGGGACAATTGCCCCTCGATCAGTATCGTTATGATAACAAGGACTATCAGTTCAGTTATACCTTGTCAATCATACAATTATGAATACAAAAGTGATTCTGAACGGGCTGGGAGCGATGCTGATAGCATCGACTTCCTGTGCCGGAACAAAAAATACGCAGCCGAACATCGTCTATATTCTTGCTGATGATCTGGGTTACGGAGATGTGGGTTGTTACGGTCAAAAATATATTCAGACGCCTAATATCGATAAATTAGCTGCCGACGGGATCTTGTTTACCCAACATTACGCAGGATGTACGGTGAGTGCCCCCTCGCGTTCGTCGCTGATGACTGGTCTGCATACCGGACATACCTATATACGTGGGAATAAAGAAGCTAAACCTGAAGGGCAGGAACCGCTTCCTGAAAATACTTTTACAGTGGCAAAAATGCTGAAACAGGCGGGATATGTTACAGGTGCTTTTGGTAAATGGGGCCTTGGTTCGCCCGGTAGTTCCGGAGACCCTAACAAACAGGGGTTTGATGAGTTCTACGGATATAATTGTCAGCGACTGGCACATAATTATTATCCCTATCACTTGTGGCACAACCAGACAAAAGTGGTGCTCGAAGGCAATGCCGGAGTGAAAAAGGAACAATATGCGCAGGATCTGATTCATCAGCAGGCCATGCAGTTTCTCCGGAAAAACAAGGATAAATCTTTCTTTATGTTCCTGCCTTATGTGCTGCCTCATGCCGAACTTACTTCTCCGGAGGATAGCATCCTCGGTTTGTATAAAAATAAAATGGAAGAAAAGAAAGCCTATAAAGGTGTTGATTCTCCTGAGGGAGAAGGATATAAGGATGGCTCCTACGGTTCTTCAGCCAATCCCCATGCCGACTTTGCTGCCATGATTACACGGCTCGATGCTTACGTGGGCGATGTAGTGAAGGAATTAAAAAGACTGGGATTAGATAAAAATACGCTGGTAATTTTCACAAGCGATAACGGTCCGCACCGCGAAGGGGGTGCAGATCCCGATTTCTTCAAAAGTTACGGTCCGTTGCGCGGAGTTAAACGCGACATGTTCGAAGGTGGCATCCGTGTGCCGATGATTGCTTCGTGGCCGGGAAAAATCAAGGCAGGATCAAGAACCGATTACATCTCAGCCTTTTGGGATATATTGCCTACTTTCAAGGAGTTGGCCGGCGTAAAAACTCCGGTTGAAACCGATGGTATTTCGATGGTACCCACTTTGTTCTCTCAAAAAAGCCAAAAGCAATATCCCTACATGTACTGGGAATTTCATGAAGGAGGCGGAAAAATTGCGGTCCGCAAAGGCAACTGGAAAGGGATCAAGCTGAATTACGGAAAAGAGCCCGATGCTCCCATGTTGCTTTTCGATCTTTCGAAAGACATCCATGAGGACAATAACGTAGCAGCCGAACATCCTGAGGTAGTGGCAGAATTGGAAAAAATAATGAAATCAGCCAGAACTGAGTCAAAAATCTTTAACTTTGGGTCGCCAACGATCATCAAATGAGAAACCCAAGGCGTTGCCATTGGGCCAGGATATATTGCCACTTCGTGGTGAAAGAAATGGACACCTGCTAATTTTAATCTGTATAAATAGTTTATTTTATGTTCAACTGCTTTAAAACAACCATTATTTTCTTTTTGCTCACAATGATGCAAACTGCAAACGCTGCATCCATCCTTGTTGAAGCCGAAAGTTTCAAAAATAAAGGCGGATGGGTGACCGATCAGCAGTTTGTTTTTCAGATGGGATCACCTTATCTGTTGGCGCACGGCATGGGTAAACCGGTTGCCAATGCAGCAACTGAAATTGATTTTCCCAAAAAAGGGAGTTACCATGTATGGGTGAGGACGATGAACTGGGCACCGGGCAACTGGGAAGCGCCGGGAAGGTTCCGTTTGATCGTTAATAAGCAGGAAATGAAGACGGATTTGGGAGTAAATGCCGGATGGAAATGGCAATATGCAGGCAAAGTAAATATCAGAAAAAAAACAGTAACACTGGAGTTAAAAGACCTTACAGGTTTCGAAGGCCGGTGTGATGCAATTTATTTTTCAACAAAAAAAGAAACTCCTCCAGATGAATTGAAAAGTCTAGAGATCTGGCGAAAACAACAGAAGTGTTCTGAGAAAGAAAAAGTCAAACTTCAGAAATTTGACTTAGTTGTGGTGGGTGGCGGTACAGCAGGTTGTGCTGCTGCCATTGCCGCCGCCGAAAAAGGACTCAATGTGGCGTTGATACACGACCGACCCGTGTTGGGCGGCAATGCCAGCGGAGAGATCAGGGTGCATACCCTGGGGCAGTATGGTTTTTTTGAACGTATTATTCAAAAAATTGAAACCGAACATCATCCCAATGGATCGGCAAAATTACTGGCAGATGATGAGAAACGCATGAACAATATGCGTGCGTATGAAAATATCCACTTGTTTATGAGTTGGCAGGCAGTCGACGCGAAAGCTGAAAATAACAGCATCAAATATGTGGAAGCCAGTCATATTGAGACTGGTGAAATCCTGCGTTTTGAAGCCTCTGTTTTTGCCGATTGTACCGGCGACGCCTGGATTGGTTACTGGGCAGGAGCGGAATACATGTATGGTCGTGAGTCGAAACATCAGTTTGGCGAAGAGGAAATCAGTTCCGAGGGATTCAAATTTGATTATAATAAATCGCTCAAAGAACGATGGACAGCCAATAAAGATATCATCTGGTCGCCCGAGAAGCACGATCAGAGGGTAATGGGTTCCTCTGTATTATGGAATTCAGAAGTAAAGGACTATCCGTCAACTTTTCCCGAAGTTCCGTGGGCGATAGAGGTCGCCAAAGGCCATAAGGCCATCAAAGGAGAATGGTACTGGGAGTATTCCGTCAACAATCTCAGTCAGATTGATGATGCCGAAGCCATCCGCGATCATATGTTCAAAGCCATTTACGGCTCCTTCTACAATGCCAAACAATTGCCCGATAACGGAAAAGTGGAACTGGCCTGGGTGTCGTATCTGTTGGGTAAAAGAGAATCGCGGCGATTGACCGGCGACTATATTTATACCTTCAACGATGTGCGCGACGATACAAAATTCGGCGATGCGGTGGTTTTCGAAAGCCGCTCGGTCGATGTTCATCATCAGCAGGTATTGGTCAACAGCAGCAGACCCGATTTCCTTTCAGACGCCATCTATTACAAAAAAACATACAGCATTCCCTACCGGTCACTTTATTCAAAAAACATAAAGAATCTCTTTATGGCAGGGCGTAATTTCAGCTGTTCCCACCTCGGGCTCGGAGGACCGAGAGTGATGAATACTACTGCCCAAATGGGATGTGTGGTAGGATATGCCGCTTCGTTATGTGTTGAAAATGAATTGTTGCCACGGGATATCTATCAAAACTATCTGCCGCAGTTGATGGAGTTGATAAAGAGTAGCGATGATGAGAAGGTGATGATTGAGGAAAGGGAATAGAAAACAGGGTTTCTAATAAATTTTTTTTTGTAGTTATAAATTATATTACTATATTTGTGCAAAATAGAAATAAGATTTATGATATGCAAGAATTCGTAAATAGAAATGCAGAAGTGTTTGTAAATGAAAATCTTAGCATATTTCCTGCTGTTGCCATTTTAGGGCCAAGGCAATGCGGAAAGTCTACTTTGGTAAAAATGATCTATCAAAATTCGGATGCCTATCTGTATTTAGACCTTCAGAATTTGGATGATTTCAATAAATTGAGAGAACCGATGTTATTCTTTGCTGCCAATCAGGATAAGACAATTTGTTTGGACGAGATTCAGTTAGTTCCGGAACTTTTTTCTGTATTGCGAAGCGAAATTGACCGTAACCGTCGTCCCGGACGATTCATATTGCTTGGATCTGCTTCGCAGGATCTTATTCAGAAAACATCAGAATCTTTAGCCGGAAGGGTAGGACTCATTGAACTCACACCATTTACAATTGAAGAAGTTAAGCAAGATGCAAATTTTGAATTGAATAAACTTTGGTTGCGCGGAGGGTATCCAGATAGCTATCTCGCATCATCAGATCAGGGGAGTATTCTTTGGAGAGAAAATTTCCTCAGAACATATGTAGAAAGGGATATCCCACAACTCGGATTTCAGATTCCTGCATTGCAGCTTCGTCGTCTGTTAACTATGTGTGCACACAATCAGGGACAACTTTTTAATTCGTCCAAATTGGGAGAATCATTAGGTGTTACCTATCAAACAGTTCGCCGTTATATTGACCTAATGGAGCAAACTTTTATTGTCCGTTCATTACCTCCTTTTGAAAAGAACATCAAGAAACGTTTGGTTAAGTCGCCCAAAATTTACGTGAGAGATAGTGGGTTGTTACATCGGCTGCTACAAATCGATGACTTCAATACATTAATGGGCAATCCTGTTTTCGGAGCGTCCTGGGAAGGTTTTGTAATTGAAAGTATCATTTCTTCATTGAGGGATTGCAGATTTTCTTTTTATCGCAGTGCTACAGGTGATGAATTAGACTTACTTATTGAGAGGGGTTCGCGATTGATAGCTGTAGAATGTAAAGCCTCTTCGGCACCACAGGTCACAAAAGGTTTTTGGAGTGCTATCGAAACAACAAAACCTGATAAAACATATATTATTGCTCCTGTAACTGCATCTTATCCGTTTAAGAATGATGTGGAGGTTTGCGGATTGAGTGATTTTTTGAAAAAGGTAGAACTGTAAACCCGTTTCGTTACAACTGTTAAACGGGTATGATCACTGAACGACAAATTCTGAATTCGCCGCAGTTAG
>JAYFPP010000118.1:0-28111 GCA_034927635.1 Paludibacter sp. | reverse complement strand
TTTCCGATCAAAGCCCGCCACCTTTTTGTCGGTAGCCCGCGGGCTTTTGGGGGACCCTATTTCAATTTCTCGAAAGTCAGGTTATTGAGCATTTCTCTCAAATCAACACCCGGACGGAAAGCTATCTTCCCGCCTTTAATCAACGAGGAGTGAAACTTATCTTCCGTCTCGGAGCCCTCGCTCGAAATACTGATCTGAAAAGCACCGAAATCGCCGAAGCGGACAATACGTCCTTCCGACAAATGGCGTCTCAGGCATTTAGATAGATCGTTCAGCACCGCAAGCACATCGCTGTCGCTCACCGTGGTAGAACCTTCGGCTATTTCTTTACTAAGTTTTTTAAACGTTACTTCGCCGTCGCCTTTGGCTTGGGCATACACTTTTTTGGGTGACTGAGGATCAGATGGATTCCCTCTTTTTGTAAAAACATACTTTACTGCCATAACATTAAAATTTTTTCTGTTAATTAAATTGGTTATTGTGTGGCGACGGGATTTTATACAGCTCAACATTGATTAAACATCACAAATTTACGCTTGAATAATTTGATATACAGGATAAAATTATTCAAATAAGTACCTTATTTGTACGGAAATTAATCATACAAAAAATACTTATACATTCCTGATTATGAAAAAGGAACAGGGTTTTAGTGATTTAATATCTCCTTACGGTACTGTGAAGGTGTATGTCCGGTTATCTGCTTAAAAACCGTACTGAAATAACGTTGATTAATAAATCCCAGTTGCATGGAGATGTCCTGAATGGTATTATCGGGATTTCGTAAGAGTAGAATAGCCTGTTTTATTTTATAGTCTGTCATGAAAGCATTAGCGCTCATGCCGGTTACCAGCTTAACTTTATTATAGAAAGAAGTCCGGCTCATTGCCATCTCCATAGCGAGGTCATCAATACGTAAATCCGAATCGTCAAGTCGACTCTGTATAAATCCGATAAGTTTGGTTATAAAACGTTCATCAGCATTGCTGAAAGTGATTTCCTGAGTGCTCATGTTCAGTTCAGGTACTGCATAACGTTTTTTTAATTCCTGACGCGAACGGAAAAGATTACTGAGTATGGCAACAAGTAAATCGACTCCAAATGGTTTCGAAAGGTAAATATCCGCCCCCATTTTATAGCCGGTGAGCGTACTGTCGTCGCCACTCAGTGCAGTGAGCAGAATGACCGGAATATGGCTGATCGACACGTCTGTTTTCAACAACCTGCATAATTCAAATCCATCCATCACAGGCATCATTACATCACTGATAACCAAATCCGGCAGGTAGTCATGCACCTTTTTCAAAGCTTCTTCCCCCTGTTTGGCAACTATCACCTTTTTAAAAACCTCACCAAGACTATCTTTCATATAGGCCAGCAAATCAGGCTCGTCCTCTACAACTAGTACTGTAAGTAGTTTGAGGTCAAAACCGTCATTCATTATAATACTATCCTGGTAGTCACCTGTTTGTTTTTCGATTAATATCTGCTCATAGGTATTTTCAGATACCACCTTGACTGTCTCAAGTGGTAGTTCAAACCAAAATTCGGAACCCTGAGGTGTGAGGGAGCGATACCCGATAGTTCCGCCATGCAGTTCAACCTGCGTTTTTGCATACGAAAGTCCTATACCACTACCCCCTTTCTGATGTCGTGCCTGATAAAAACGGGTAAACAAGTTCGGCACATCTTCTTCAGGTACACCTTCTCCATCATCAGAAACTGAAATTCGTATCTTGTTCTCCAGCCAAACCGAACTTACGGTTATACTACCACCTTCATTTGAGAATTTGATGGCATTCATAAGTAGATTCGAAAGTACTTTATCACAGCGGTCACGATCAAAACTTACCGTTTGTATGCGTTCATCAGTTTGCAAATGCAGTTGTAACTGCTTCGACTGCAATTCAAAAACAAAATCTTCCGTGATATTCTGTATCCATTCGTTTACCTGATACGGCGCTCTGTTCAGTGTCTCATGCTTAATCTCCATTTTTCTTACATCAAGCACCATATCTATCATATTCTTCATGTTTTTAACATGCTTATACATAAGGGTAAGCAGGGGACGGAAGAATGCCGGAGTAGCTTCATCCTTCAGCATTCGCCGCAAAGGAGCATATACCAGCGTTAAAGGTGTCCGTAATTCATGGGATATGTTGATCAGAAAACGAATCTTCTGTTCTGCCAATTCCTGTTCATGTTTCTGCATCTCCATTTCCATGGACTGTTTGGCTTTTCTGACGGCTATCCTTCGCAAGCGGATCAATACTGATGCTGTGAGAGCCAGAACAATCATATAAAACCACCAGGTCTGCCACCATGGCGAAAGGACCCTTATTTCGGCAATCAGCACCGGTGCGCTCCATTTTTCGTCTTTAAGCTCGTATTCCAGCAACACTTTATAGCTTCCCGGAGTCAGCGTTTGGGTTCTTATTGATTGTGTTTCCAGATTCTGAAAAGAAGTATTTGTTCCTTCAATTAAATACCTGCAACGAGGGAGAGTGGTTAATGAAGGTGTATTGATAAATAAATTAAGTTGCAGGGAAGTATGGTCCCAGGGAATGCGAAGATGATTCACTCCATCTTCAAACTTTATTCTTTCAGGAGACAACAGACTTCCATCGAGTTGAACATCAAGCAATTCAAATCCGGGGACAATATCTTCAGGAAAAGGAATATCTTTTTCTATGCGTGAAAAACCGGCTACACCACCGATATAAACATCTCCGTTCCGACTAAGTAATCTTGATTTTGGAAGAATCTCGTTAGGCAATAATCCATCAGCCTTGCCATACGTATAAATCTGATTACGGGCAATATGATAACGATAAAACGAAATGCCCGAAGCTATCCAAACCGACATTCTGGTATCAACAAGCAATGTAGATACGGATTTTATTCTCTCTGGGAAAACTCGTTCTAATGTCTTTGTTTCAGGTAGCCATTTGTAGAGTCCGTTGCTCATGCCCAACCAATAATTACCTGTATTATCCACATCGACTGAATTAATAAGTCCATTGATTGTTTGGGGTAATTTTAAAACCTGTTCGGCCCGACGATTCAATATATTATACCTGACAACGCTCACATTGTTATACATTATAACAACATTTGGAAGGTAAGCTGAAGTGCATAATCTTACAGCACCTTCGCCCGGTTTAATTATATTCAAAGGCTTGAGAATGCGTTTATCCGGCAAATATTGATATACTTCTTCACCGGCAAAATATATATTCCCCAATCGATCTGTTAATACATTCACCCCAATCCAGTCGTTGGAGAAAAGATTTTTATCTGAACTGCCGGTAATGGTTAAAGGCCTTATTTGTCTGCTGCCTTTGTCAAATACCACCAAACCGTCTTTGTACAGGCTTAATATTAATTTATCTTCTGAATATGAACTGATGGAAGTAACTTTGGTTCCAAATGTAGCAGGATAATGTGTAAATTGTTGCCTGCCAACATCAAAGCTGTTTATACCCTGGCCATCAGTACCTGTCCATACCCTTCCCTCTTTTTCGTCTTCGTAGAAACTCAAAACGGTTGACTCACTTAATCCCCATCCTGAACGTAGAGGGGCACCGGCATATGAATCGACAAATATCTTGCGCACTCCCAGCAAACCACTACGGATAGTACCTAACCACATATTGTTGTAGCTGTCGACATACAGACTAAGCAGCGAGTTGACCGAAACACCTGTCAGCTCTTTTTGTTGTCCGTTGATTCTTTCCAGTCTGCCGCTGACATAATCGTAGGTCAAAACTCCTTCTCCATCCGATGCCATCCACAATTTACCCCTGTGATCAATGATATCCATAATCTTATCTGCCTGATACACTCCTGAAAGTTGTTGAAGATTACGAATCGTTTTCCCTTTTTTATCAAAACAAATAAGGCCTTTTCCGTATTCTGATATCCAGTAGTTTCCTTCGGCATTACGGTAAATATCTAATACATACTCATTTCTAAAAAAGGGTGTGCGTGTAAGTTTTCCGTCATTTATATTACAAAGGAACAATCCTTTCCAGCGTGAACCTATTAATAAGGTATTTTCATCCCAATATTCAATTTTTGAAGCTGCCGTTAAATTAAGTTCATCTCCATGAAAAATCAACTCAGTCCACTGTTTTTTCTCAACGTCGTATATTAACAACGAACTACCTGTAGTTGCATACATTTTATTTCCCCTGACTAAGATATTTCTCAGAGAAATTTCATTTCCGTTAATTTTCTCTTTGATGAAAGTATCACTTCTCCTGTCGTAACGACATAAAGTTCCTCCTGTTCCAATCCATAAATCGGAGGAAGCATCTTCTGTTATAAAAAAAACATTATTGTCGGGAAGTGATGATTCCTGTTCGGATTCATGATAGTAAGTACGTACAACCTGACCGTTATAGCGGTTCAAACCTTCTTTTGTTCCAATCCACAATATACCCAAATGGTCACGGTAAATGGCTTTCACCGACGACTGCGACAGACCTTCGTTAAGCGAAATTTGTTCAAAATAAAATTTCTCAGCATATGATGCCGGGATATAGCATAATGAGAAAAGAATGAATAAAATTAAGCAATAATTTCTCATAATCACAAGTTCCTGTATTTCTGCTCAAAAATACAAAAATCCTGTGAATTACAGCGTATAATCTATATGGAAATTAAACTATACAACAAGGGTAAGCAATTAAAACCTCCCCCTTTCCACATACCCTGTATGCAACAAATGATGCGACAATTTTCCTAAAGGTTTCTTCAGAAAATGATCGTAAAGATATTTGATTTCGGGATTTTCGTGCGATTTGCGCAATCCTTTGTGGGCATCTTCGGCATAAATGGATGCTGCCCGCTTCATCCTGATGTCGGCATTTGTTGGTATAGGCTGACCTCCGCCACCCAGACAACCACCCGGACAAGTCATCACTTCTATAAAAGTATAGGGAGAAGTGCCTTTTTCAATTCCTTCGAGCAGGATGCGGGCATTCTTCAGTGTATGCGCTACAGCCACCCTTACCTCTGTTCCGTCAATATCAACCGAAGCTTCTTTTATTCCCTGCATTCCCCGCACAGCTTTCAGATTGATATCGGGCAAAGGTCTGCCGGTGAGTGCCTCGTAAGCGGTACGCAATGCAGCTTCCATCACTCCGCCGGTTGCCCCGAAGATTACGGCAGCACCTGTGGATGTTCCCAAAGGATTGTCAAAATCTTCTTCAGGAAGATAGGTGAACTCAATGCCCGTTTGTTTAAACATACGCGATAACTCACGGGTGGTCAGCACATAATCCACATCATAAAAACGGTCGTTGGCCGATAAATGCATCTTTTCTTTCCAGTATTCAAAAGCACCATCCATCTCCGGACGTTTGGCTTCGTATTTCTTAGCTGTACACGGCATCACTGAAACCACTATAATATTTCTCGGATCGATGCCCGTTTGTTCTGCATAATAGGTTTTGGCTATGGCTCCGAACATTTGCTGTGGTGACTTACAGGTCGACAAATGAGCCAGTGATTTCGGAAAGAAATGTTCGATAAACTTGATCCATCCCGGCGAACAGGAAGTTATCATTGGTAGTGTACCCTTATTCTTTATTCTATCGATCAACTCATTGCCTTCTTCAATGATGGTAAGGTCGGCGGCAAAATCGGTATCAAACACTTTGGAAAAGCCCAACCGTCTTAATCCGGCAACCATCTTTCCGGTCACCAGACTGCCATAGGGCATGCCCATTGCCTCTCCTATTCCCACACGGATAGCTGGCGCCGTTTGTACCAACACCACTTTATCAGAATCATGAATGGCTTTCCACACATCATTCACAGCACTTTTTTCGGTAATAGCTCCGGTCGGACATACCAATGCACACTGACCGCAATTGGTACAGGCCACCATTCCCAAGCCCAGATCCATAAAGGTTGATATCTTGCTTTTCATTCCCCTTCCGGCAAAATCAATGGCTTTTACCGTTTGAATCTCGCTGCAGGCTGCCACGCAGCGTCCGCATAAAATGCATTTCTCAGGATCACGGATCAATGAAAGTGAGGTGTAATCTTTTTCCTGTAATGCCTTTCTGGTACGGGGAAATCTTTTCTCTGAAATGCTGAAATCATAGGTCAATTGCTGCAACTCACAATGCTGGTTACGATCGCAACTCAGACAATCCTGCGGATGATTGGCCAGCAACAGCTCCACATTCATCTTGCGAGCCTGCAAAATACGGTCATTATTGGTGGTGATTTCCATATTCTCCGCCACTCTGGTGATACACGACCGTAAAAGTGTTTTCGCTCCTTTTACTTCCACCACACACACTCCGCAGGAGGCATTGCTCGAAACATCTTTTAAATAACAGAGCGAAGGTATCCTTATTCCTGCAAACCGACAGGCTTCCATGATGGTGATTCCTTCAGGAACCTGATAAATCTGGTTATCGATGGTGATTTTCATATATCGTATCTGGTTTAAAGATTCTGTGAAACTATTTATTTAACATTTAACCACATTAGTCACGTGAGAACTAAGAGCTAAGAACTATGAACTAAGAGTGACAAATGATTGTAATACTTAAGTGTACTTATATGACTTATATGGTTATTATTATATTAGAAACGCACATCGCAACGGAGACAACGATTCACCTCATTGCGTGCCTGTTCGCCGGAATATCCGCATTCCACTTCGTGAAAATTACCCACCCTGTCCTTCACTGCCAGCTTGTAGGAAACATTTTTTGATGCTTTTTTCGGATTTACAGGAACGATATTCCTGTAGGCAAACTCTCTGAATAAGAGATGGAAACGTTTTTCCTGCATCAATGCAAAATCTATCGCTTCGGCGGCTTTCTTTGCCATTCCCATCGCTTCGGCAGCTGTCGAAGGACCGGTCACCGCATCTCCTCCGGCATATATTTTTTTGTGTGTCGTTTCCTGAGTAAACGGATTGATAATGATCCGGCCTCCTGAGCCTGTTTCCATTCCGCTTTGCTTCAAAGGTTCTGAATCAACACTTTCACCAATGGCAAGTATCACGGTATCACAAGGTATTTCATCAAATTTGCCTGTTGGCACCGGTTTTCTTCGTCCTGAAACATCTATGCCGCCACAGGTCATCATCTCAATTTTCAGTCCCCTTACATTCCCTGATTTATCTGTCTGAATCTCCACCGGCGCCGACATGAAATGATAGCGTATCTGTTCGGCTTCGGATTCAACAATTTCAGCATGGTTAGCAGGCATGTCGCACTTCTCACGACGATACACCACTGTCACCTCTTTGCCTAACCGCCATATACTCCGGGCAGCATCAATCGCCACATTTCCTGCTCCTATAATAACCACCTTTTCACCTAAAGGCGGCTGATTGTCGAGCGCCAGTTCTTTTAATATGTCTGTTCCTGAAAATACTCCCCCGGCATGTTCGCCGGGAATATTCAGTCCCGCTTCCTTCCATGCACCGATAGCCAGATAGATGGCATCATACTTATTTTCAAGTTTTTTCAATGAGATATCTTTTCCCAATGCCGTATTAAAGATAAACTTCACGCCTAATTTCTTAATAAAATCCACCTCTTTCTGAAGAACCGAATGTGGCAGACGATACTGAGGAATACCAAATCTCAACACGCCTCCGGCTTCGGGAAAAGCATCGTAAATAGTGACTTCATGTCCGAGCCGTACAAGATAGAAGGCGGCAGTCAAACCCGCCGGACCAGCTCCCACTATGGCAATTTGCTTTTTTGTTGCCTGTAGCTTTTCTTTGATGAGTTTTTGATAGATCTCATGTTCCTTGCCTAATTTATACATGGTATCGGCAAGATAGCGGTGAATCTCACCCTGCGAAACCGGCTCATCCAGCATCTCACGCCGACAACGCATCTGACAGTGAAAATGGCAAATACGCCCTATCGTTCCGGGTAAAGGATTATCGCGTAAAGTCAACTCGAAGGCATCTTCTATCCTATCCTCCTTAATGAGTTCAATATATCCGGGGATATTCATATGCATCGGACAGGAATTTTCGCAGAGCGCCATGAACAGATCTTCACAAACACCTGCCTTACATCTTTTCTGAAGTATATGCTCTTCGTATTCATCCCTGAAATAACGAAGTGTGGTCAGAATAGGATTCGGAGCAGTTTGTCCTAAGGCACAAATTGCGGTATCTTTAATTGTCTGACTCAGCATTTCAAGCATCACCAAATCAGCCTGCGTTCCCTGACCACGCGTAATTCGGGTCAATATGGCAAGAGCCTGCGACAATCCTTCGCGACAAGGTGTACATTTTCCGCATGATTCCGCTGCATTAAATTCGAGGAAATAACGGGCCACATCCACCATACAATTGTCCTGATCCATTACCACCATTCCCCCGGAACCCATGATGGCTCCTAAACCTGCGAGCGATTCATAATCCACCGGTGTTTTAAAATGTTCAAGTGGAATACAACCCCCGGATGGTCCGCCTGTCTGCACTGCTTTTACCCGTTTATTTGTTCCTGTTCCTTCTCCGATTTCAAAAATAAACTGCTCCAGTGTTGACCCAAGTGGCAGTTCCACCAAACCGGTGTTTTTAATTTTGCCTACTAATGAAAATACTTTTGTGCCAGGACTTTTTTCTGTGCCTGACAGTCGGAACCATTGGTTGCCTTTTTCAATGATAACGGGGATATTGCACCATGTTTCCACATTATTGATATTCGTGGGACAACCATACAAACCTTTGGCAGCAGGATAAGGCGGTCGCGGAACCGGCCGGCCTGCTTTCCCTTCGATGGAAGCTATTAAGGCAGTTTCTTCCCCGCAAACAAAAGCGCCGGCACCTTCTACTACTTCCAGAGTAAAATTAAAATTGGTCCCCAGTATATTTCTCCCCATCAGCCCCATAGCTTCAGCCTGCTCAATGGCCATCTTCAACCTCTTCACTGCCAGAGGATATTCCGCCCGCACATAGGCAATACCTTCATCAGCACCCATTGCATAGGCCCCGATGATCATTCCCTCCAATATCGAATGAGGATCACTCTCTATTTCATTGCGATTCATATAAGCTCCCGGATCTCCTTCATCAGCATTACAAATAATGTACTTTTTAGGCGCACCGCTTTGCTGCATCATCGACCACTTAATACCCGTAGGGAAACCTGCTCCACCTCTTCCCCGCATCTTTGCAGCAATGACCTCATCAACGACCTCTTTCTGCGACATTTGTGACAGAACTTTTGCCAACGCACTATAACCTCCCACTGCAATATAATCTTCAATTGATTCAGGATTAATCAATCCGGCATTTCTCAAAACCATTTTTTTCTGTCCCTTAAAAAACGGAATCTCATTCCATTGAGGATATTTTTCATATCCTTTGCCATACTCAATTTGACTGGTCAGATGATCCCAGGTTTCAATCCTGCACAACACCTTTTTTGTATAGGGCTTTCCTGAAACAGCTCCTTCCAGAATTTTGATGACATCTTTATCTGTCACTCTGCTGTATATCAGCATTGGTTTACCGGGTTGATAAACAGTCACCAACGGTTCTTCAGCACAAAACCCAAAACAACCGGTGGCTTTAAGACCACAATTCAGTGACTTATCCGCGATATGCTGTTGAATAATATTGTATAAAACATCTGCTCCATTTCCTATTCCACAGGTACCCATACCAACCAACAACATCGGGTGATTCGGAAGCATAAGCTTTGTGTATGCTTTACGGCTTTTCTCCAGTTCGACTGCATTGATCTTTTTCATGATTGTTTCACTTTTTTCAGTATTTTAATCAACTGCGAAGCATTTACATTACTGTGTATCAATCCGTCAACAGCAATGACAGGCGATTGTGCACACTGACCGAAACAGGCAACCGTCCTGATGGTAAATTCATTATCGGGCGTAGTATAACCCGATTCCATATCATCCGTACCACATCTGAAACCGAAGATGTGTCCCACACTGTCGAGCAATCCTTTGGAGCCTTTGGTGTGACATGCTGTACCGCGACAGACAACAATGGTATGTCGTCCCTGAGGCTTTAAATTGAAGAATGAATAGAAAGTGGCAACACTGTAGACTTGTGTCAGAGGAATGTCCAGCTTTTGGGCCACCTGCGTGAGGGTTTCCTGCGGAAGGAACTTCAGAGGATTAACTTCCTGAACTTCCTCGAGGGTAGAGAGTAAACTTCCGGGTCTGAATCTGAATTTCTCTACGATCTTATCAAGAACAGGCTCCGCAACCACATAGGATCTTATCGGTTCCATAATTTATAATTTAAGGTTATCAACTGCCTCCGGTTAAAAGATCATCCCGCACAAATGTAGAAAATTAATTACAAACAATTACATAAATTAACAATTAATTACTGATTTTTTTCTCTAATAAGCACAAAAAAAAATCTCCGGCAAGAATAACCTTACCAGAGATTTCTGTATATCAATGTATTATGATGATATTTATTTTACATCATGCCACCCATTCCTCCACCCATAGGCATTTGAGGAGCCGGATTATCTTCTTTCTTTTCAGTGATAACACATTCGGTAGTGAGGAACATACCAGCAATTGAAGCGGCATTTTCAAGCGCAACGCGTGTAACCTTTGCAGGATCAACCACACCGGCTTTCATGAAGTTTTCATACACATCCGTACGGGCATTATAACCGAAATCATCTTTTCCCTCACGTACTTTCTGAACCACAACTGCACCTTCTTTTCCTGCATTGGCCACAATCTGACGCAATGGTTCTTCGATGGCACGTTTTACGATTTCAATACCCGTAGCTTCGTCATCATTTTCAGCTTTAAGTGACGACAAAGAATCGATTGCACGAATATAAGCCACTCCTCCACCGGGAACGATTCCTTCTTCAATAGCAGCTCTGGTAGCACTTAAAGCATCATCAACGCGATCTTTTTTCTCTTTCATTTCCACTTCTGAAGCCGCACCAACATAAAGTACTGCAACACCACCTGCTAATTTAGCCAGACGTTCCTGTAATTTTTCACGGTCATAATCAGAGGTAGTCGTAGCTATCTGTGACTTAATCTGAGCAACACGTTGAGAGATATTGGCTTTATCACCGGCACCGTTTACAATCACTGTATTGTCTTTATTCACGGTAATCTTCTCTGCACTACCCAACATTTCGAGTGTGGCTTTGTCAAGTGTAATGCCTTTTTCTTCCGAAATAACAATACCTCCTGTAAGGATAGCAATATCTTCCAGCATTTCTTTACGACGGTCACCGAATCCCGGAGCTTTTACGGCACATATCTTCAATGAAGCACGCAAACGGTTTACGACTAAAGTTGTTAATGCTTCTGATTCAACATCTTCGGCAATGATCAGGAACGGACGGCCTGATTGTACTGCCGGCTCCAGTACAGGAAGCAGTTCTTTCAGATTGGAAATCTTTTTATCGTAGATCAGGATGTATGGTTTTTCCATTTCTACTTCCATCTTTTCTGTATTGGTAACAAAATAAGGTGAAATGTATCCTCTGTCGAACTGCATCCCTTCAACTACTTCAATATTGGTATCGGTACCTTTTGCTTCTTCAATTGTGATAACACCATCTTTCGTTACAGTACGCATGGCATCGGCAATCAATTTACCGATAACGGCATCGTTATTGGCAGAAACAGTTGCTACCTGTTCAATTTTATCATAATCGTCGCCTACAGATTTTGCCTGAGCTGCAATACTTTTTACCACTTGTGCCACAGCTTTGTCGATACCGCGTTTCAAATCCATTGGATTTGCTCCGGCTGTTACGTTTTTCAACCCAACACTTACAATCGACTGAGCAAGTACGGTAGCTGTTGTTGTTCCATCACCGGCATCGTCTCCTGTTTTGGATGCAACTTCTTTAACCAATTGTGCTCCGAGGTTCTGAAATGCATCTTCCAGTTCGATTTCTTTGGCAACTGTTACCCCATCTTTAGTGATGTGTGGCGCACCAAACTTCTTCTCGATGATCACATTACGACCTTTTGGTCCCAAAGTCACTTTAACCGCATTAGCGATAGCATCTACCCCTTTTTTCAGTTCATCACGGGCATCGATATTGAATAAAATTTCTTTTGACATAATATATTTACTGTTTAATCATTACTATTTATTATTTAACTCAATTGATTATCAAATAATCGCGAGGATGTCCGACTGTCTCATGATCAGGTATTTCTCACCTTCCCACTCAAGTTCAGTACCGGCATATTTTCCGTAAAGCACAGTATTACCTACTGACACTTCCATTTTCTCATCCTTGGTGCCATTACCAACTGCCAATACTTCACCTTTAAGTGGTTTTTCTTTTGCTGAATCAGGAATGATAATTCCACTGATTGTTTTTTCTTCTGCCGCTGCAGGTCTCACCAACACGCGGTCTGCTAATGGTTTAATGTTCATAATCAATCTATATTTTTAAGTTTATATTTATTTTTTGACGGGAGCAGTTAATCAGATATTGTGCCAAAGCCTTTTTCTAACATGATTGTCAGTTTATCCATCAATTTCCGGAAATCAGTCCACTGAAGAATCTGTCATCTTGTCAGCAATGGCATGATATTTACACAATAACAAAAGTTTGAAAACATCATATATAATGAGAGAAGGATGTTTTCCAAGCAAATTCTTTTTTAACAGGGCTTTTATCAGTAAAAACTTAAATGCAAATAAACCTGCCAGATGATATTTTGTAATGAATTGAAAGTAATGTAATAACTTTGACTCCTTCGCAAGAAAAGGATATTTTCCTGAGATAAACAGTCTGTACAGATTCTTTACACTTTCTGATGTTTTCAGTAAAAACACTTCATTATCATCTATTCCCCTGTGAATAAGCGAATTGTCTATTCGTTGAAAAGTATATCCTGCTTCATGGAGATGATGGCCAAACAAGGTATCTTCGTGACCGTAACCGGTTATAGTTTCATCAAATCTGACTGCAGCAAAAATTGACTTTGAAATGAGGAAGTTAAAGGTGGTAAAATTTTCATTGCTGTGGTGGTTGACAAGGTAATGCAGATTTGACTCTCTTTCACGACCATATTTAAGCCGAAGGCTGTAACGGGGGTCCTTTAGTTCGGGATCATAAGCAGTTCCCCCTATCAACACGACTTCACCCGTGCAACAACTGATATATCGTTGTATAAAATCCTTATGATTCACCTCAGCATCACAATCAATAAAAAGCAGATAGGAATATTTCGCCAAATCAGCCATCTTATTACGGATGGCCGATCTTCCAATATTCTTATTTAAAATGATACTCCGGCAACCTGAAAGAGCATTGATCTTTTGATTCTCAGTAATATATTTTTCCGAACCATCCTCCATTACTATGATTTCAAACACAATCTCCAAATCGGTGGCCTGTTGGTGAAGATCTGTGACCAGTTTGGTTATATCATAATTATATGTAGGAATCAGGATAGATAGCATATTATTTTAGAACTTCATCGATAGCAATACCATACACCTCAACATCCGAAACAAAATATTCAATATCTTTATATACACTGTTGGATTTGGCCAAACGTACAGACTTCACACCTGACCGGTGGTTCGGATGTTCTATGAAATAATCAGCAGATAATTGTACAGGTGCACGATAGGCCCAGTAAACTTTATTGGTAACGTTATCAACTACTATTCCCGTAATGTATTCAGAGGGAGCATCCATTGGGGCATCATCAATTCTTACAGGATTCGTTCCACTAAGATTTGCCACCCATAAACCTGTTTTATCAGCAGGAGCCGTCACCGAGAAATATATTTTCTGATTCATATTGTCAATTGCAAAAGCTCTGACTGCAAAATCAGCAAGAATAGTTCCTGATTGTGGTGGTGTGCCTGCGCCTGTAACATTGGAACTAAGGATATCAGTTGACGAGAAACGATAAATGCCTCTTCCGTTACCTGCTTTTGCCCAAAAATAGATATTATCATAGAAATATATGCCACCACTTAACTGATCATTAGTCAGTCCGTTTCCATAATAACCAAGCCTGTCAGCCTTAACAAGATAAAAAGGTACAGCAGTTTGTGCATCGGCACTTCCTCTCCAGTCAAAATTCCCCAAAGCACTATTGTTATTGGGAGTTTTATACACAAACTGACTAAAATCTGTCCAATATATTGTTGAACCGTCAACAAACCCGTTATAAAACCCATGCTCAGCTCCCACATTACTGTTATTTACGATCTCGGTTGACAGACCGGTTTCAAAATCAATTTTACGGATACTTCCGTCTCCGGTTTTGCCGGTTAGTTCCTCTTTTGTTGCTCCTACGTGGGTACCGGCATCAAAAATATAGAGTTTATTTGATAAGCATTGAATATAAAAAGGATGTTTGCCTGAACTAAAAGTTGTTTGGGTATAATCTTCAGGACCCTTATCAAAAATCCTTTGTCTTAATATCTTACCATCTTTGGCAGCCATCACTAAACTTCGGGCCAGCACATCTTGAACTATAAATTTTTTATTAATTTTATATAACGAATCTCCAACGGTTAATTCAAGATGCACTGTTTCTTCCACGTTTTTTTGGTTGAAATAAACAGACAAAGCCGATTCGGTTGATTTCCCGCTCTCATCAATATCCTCACTATGAGCATTGGTTGAGAAAGTCCATTCATAAGTCACATCATAACCATATGGATTATATACCAACACACTGAATTCAGTCGGTTGATAGTATTTTACACTTCCTCCTTCAATATAAATTGAAGGCACTGAATCATAAACTACAATTTGTTTGGTACGAACATCGTTTTTATTTGAATTGACAGTTAATGACACATCATATTTTCCGGGCTTTCTGAAAATATGAGTTGGATTTTCCGCAGTTGAAGTACCCCCATCACCAAAAGTCCAGCTCCAGCTTTCATCTCCTTCTGTCAAATTAGCAAACGTTACAATTTGACCTGCTTTGGGTAACTCCGGGGCATAACCGAAATCAGGCTCTATTGATGTTTTGCAAGCGGTAACCAACAATAGCATAATAAAACAACAAATAAAACTATTAAATTGTCTGTTCATGATCAATTTATATTTTCTTCAGGTTAATGCTAATGTAAAAGTGTATTTTTACAATTTTAAAATTGCAAATATAATCATTCCATATGGATGTTCAAGTTGTAAAGATGGGGATAATTTGTTAATTTATGTAGTAAATACAACATTAATCTTACACTTTTTGTAATTTTGCCGCCCAGGAGTAAAATACACATCATTGCAAAATACTGTAAGATATTCAATGTCAACATCCCCCCAAACCAACATACTCAGTACTGAAAAAATAGGAAAACTTATCTGGAAGTATTCTCTTCCATCAGTTGTAGGCATGGTAGTCATGTCTTTGTATAATATTGTTGACAGGATTTTTATCGGACAGGGAGTCGGACCGTTAGCCATATCTGGTCTGGCGCTGACTTTTCCCTTTATGATTCTGCTTATGGCTTTTGGTTTATTGATAGGTGCCGGATCTGCATCACGTATCTCCATCACTCTGGGTGAAAACAATCATGAAAAAGCCGAGAAAATACTCGGGAATGCGCTTACGCTTACTATTCTCATTACAGGTAGTATGTCATTATTTACCTATATCTTCATGGGTGATCTATTACGTTTTTTCGGAGGTACTGATCAAACCATCGGTTATGCTGAAGAATACATGAATATTATTGTTCCAGCTTCCATATTCTCAGCCATCAATTTCGGATTCAACAATATCATGCGGGCTTCAGGCTTTCCCCGAAAAGCTATGTATACCATGCTGATAAGCGCTATTATCAATGTAGTGCTCGATGCGCTGTTTATTTTTGTTTTCGACTGGGGAATTCAGGGTGCTGCTTGGGCTACCGTAATTGCTTATATGACAGGTAGTGTATGGGTGTTGGTACATTTCACTTCACCTGTTTCACATATTCGTTTCAGGAAAAGTTATTTCCGGCTCGACATGACTATTGTCCGATCAATATTAAGTATCGGAATGTCTCCTTTTAGTATGCAAATTGCTGCAAGTCTGGTGGTGGTACTCATAAACACTACATTAATAAAATACGGAGGCGATCTGGCAATCGGAGCTTATGGCATCGTTAACAGTCTGCTTATTTTAGTCATACAGGTTGTTATGGGCCTCAACCAGGGTACTCAACCTGTTGTTGGTTTCAATTATGGTGCAGGACTTTACGACCGGATGTTCAGAACAGTGAAGATAGCAATCATTTTAGCTACGGCTCTTACATCTGCAGGCTTTCTTTTTGGTCTGTTCTTTTCGGAATTCTCTGTCAGATTGTTTACTACCGATGAAGAATTGGTCGCGATTGCATCCAATGCTCTCCGAATAGTCATCATCATGTTCCCTATAGTTGGATTTCAGGTGGTTGTCAGCAACTTCTTTCAATCAATTGGAAAAGCAAAAATCTCAATCTTTTTAAGTCTGACCCGCCAGTTTATTTTTCTTATCCCCGGTATTCTGACCCTGCCTTTATTGTTCGGATTAAATGGAGCATGGGCTGCAACACCCGTGGCTGATGGATTGTCAGGAATAGTTGCCGGAATTACCTTTTACCGTTTCTACAAAGGCTTTAAACAGCCTTAAAACTCATATCAAGACTTTTTACAGAGTGTGTCAGTGCTCCTACTGAAATAAAATCCACACCACATTCGGCATAGTCTCTTAGGGTGTCAAAAGTAATTCCTCCGGAAGATTCGGTTTCATATTTACCGTCAATTATCTGTACTGCTTTACGGGTATTTTCGACTGAAAAATTGTCCAGCATGATGCGGTCAACGCCTCCTATCTTCATCACCTGTGCCAGCTCATCAAAGTTACGGACTTCTATTTCAATCTTCAGATCTTTACCCTTTGCCTGCAAATAGTCTTTTGCCCGCAATATTGCCTTGTCAATACCACCTGCAAAATCCACATGATTATCTTTTAATAAGATCATATCATACAGCCCAATACGATGATTGACCCCTCCTCCGATTTTAACAGCTTCCTTTTCCAGCAGACGCAAACCGGGAGTTGTTTTACGTGTATCAAGTACCCTGGTTTTGGTCCCCTCAAGCTTACTTACGTATTGTCTGGTCCTGGTTGCCACACCACTCATACGTTGCATGATATTCAGCATCAACCGTTCTGTTTGTAGTAATGACTGAATTTTCCCTTCAACCACAAAAGCAATATCCCCAACTTTTACATTAGCGCCATCCTGAATATAAACAGTCATTTGGAGCTCAGGATCAAAAGCATGAAAAATCTGACGAGCCACTTCGACGCCAGCCAAAACTCCGTCTTCTTTTATAATTAACTGTGATTTACCTTTTGCTGTTTCAGGGATACAGGAAAGTGTGGTGTGATCGCCATCGCCGATATCTTCTGCAAACCAAAGCGATATCAACTGTTCAAATTCATTAGTCATTGGATGATTCTATTCTTAATTGCTGTATTAATTGTCCCGAACCTGCCCTTCTTACCAGCACATAGACCCGGAAAGTATTTGTCGTAGTTTTCATCGTACAGATAGAAAAGGCTGAACTTTCTTTGGTTCCTTTATGTAATACCTGAAACGAACTTACTTTATTCTTTTTGAAAAAATCACTCATAATCCCAACGGCCTGTTGTTTGCTGAACACATCATTCGCTGAACCAACCACCAACTCAACATTATCATTAAAGTAGGATGACAGAACTGTGGCGTTGCCATCAGAAAGAGCATTCAGGATATCAGCAGAAACTTCATGTTGCGCAGAGGCAATTTGTATACTGCAAATCATGAAAATAACAGATATCAGGGTTTTCATTTTATAAAAGTTTTAAAAGTTCACAAATCATCCCTCAAACGGAGGATTTTTAATATAAAAGTGCCATATTTGCACTTCGTAGATGAAAGACCTCTGCAAAATTACATTTTTTATTCAGTCACAGCAAGTCTTTATTTTTTTTTCACACTATTGACCCTTGTAAAACGTAAAAATATTTAAGCATTTTCACAAAAATATTCCTTTACAATTTGCAGGCCACAATTAGTTAACAAATTTACCCCGATGAAAGTTTTACTATTAATGATTGGAAAGACAAATCAGGAAAGTCTGCAACAATTGATTCAGGATTATATGAACAGGATACAGCATTATGTTAATTTCGAAACCGCCATCATCCCTGAACTAAAAAACACTAAAAATTTACCAGTCGCAGAACAAAAAGAAAAAGAGGCGGATCTGATTCTAAAACAAATTGACAATCAGGACGATATAGTTCTATTGGATGAGAGAGGTAAACAATACAGTTCTCTGGCTTTTGCTGAATTTATGGATAAAAAAATGAATTCTTCGATAAAAAGAATGGTTTTTGTTGTTGGTGGCCCATTTGGATTTTCAAAAAAAATATATGACAGAGCTAACGGAAAGATTTCAATGTCACCGATGACTTTTTCACATCAAATGATACGACTGATATTTACCGAACAGTTGTACAGGGCCATGACCATCATAAGAGGAGAGAATTATCATCATGAATAAGTAATAAATATGATGCAACTGAATAAGAAATATGTAATATTGATTTCAGCGTTAATTTTAAGCCTGACTACCGGCTTTATTGCTGAATTTCTTTATCATAATTCTTCTGAGAACTCATTTTCTCAGGAAAAGTTCACTCAGGCTCTGCATCTGAAGATAAAGAAATCGGAGCAATTGCTTCAAAAACTATCCGATTTCGCCGACTTCGAAAGTAATGAGAACATCACTGATTTCTTTTCCGACAAACAGGATATTGCCGGTTATATTTTTAGCGGAGATGATTTGCTTTTCTGGAACACAAACCAATTTGATATTCATCCCCAAACGTTGCAGAAAGATTCGCAGTGGCATTTCATTCAATTAAATAATGCATTTGGTATATATAAATGGAAATACTCCGGGCATGAATATGGTTTGCTGACATTTATCAACATCAAAACTGATTTCCCTTATGAGAACAAATATCTTAAAAATGAATTTGGCAAATCTTTTCCGGTAGATAAAAACACAGTTATCAGTGGTGAGAAAATTCCTGATACAAATCATATATATGACAAAAACAATCACTTTTTGTTCAGTATCATTCAAAGTGAGAAACCGGCAAACAATGACACGCTAAGATTAACCGGTTTTATTGCATTTTCAATTACTTTTTTATTGCTTTTTCTGGTGTATTTCAACATCAACACATTGTCTGAATCAGCTAAACTTAAACCTATCCGGTTTTGGTCGGTGACAATCACCTCCGGAATTGGGTTAATGATTATGTGCTACTTCGACTACCCTACACTTTTCTTCAACAACCCGATCTTCTCCCCGCAACAATATGCAGCTAATGCCCTGATAAAAACATACACTCATCTGAGTTTAATCTGCATTTTTATCATTGAAATGATTTTAGTCTATCATCTTAAGGTTGAAAAAGGGAAAAACCACCCCATCCTGCAAAGAGCCGGTTTATACCTTTATATTCTGTTCTTTTTTGAGACAATAAAAAGTCTGATTCTAAACTCAAATTTAAGCTTCAATTTATTAGTACTCAGAGAAAATATTTTCACAAACATCTGGACGCAGTTATTAATATTTGCTCTTGCCTTTGGCTTGTTTTTTATGATGCAAATAACACTACACAAAGTACCAAAAACCAGCACAAAAAAAACGATTAGTATTGACCTTATTTATATCCTGTTGTCAATCGCATCATATATCTTTGTTTTTCAGAAATTTACAATATACTATGTATGCTTCTTATTCACTATTATTCTTTTTGATTTCTTACGAAGGCGTTATTTTAATAGCTCTTTTGATTTTAAAACCTTTGGAATATACTTTCTTATATTAAATTTTGTTATTCTCGTCATATCTTATCAGTTTAACGAATATAAGAAATTTAACAAATACAAGATATTATCCGAAAATATATCAGTGAATGGCAATTCTGAAAGCGATCCCATTGCAGAACTATTGTTGGAAGAACTTGACAAAAACATTAAAGAAGATGTATATATTAAACAACTGGCAACAAAGCCCGATTCGGTTGAAGCAATTACCAGATATGTTTTCAACAACTATTTAAGTGGATTCAGGAACAAATACAATATAAATATAAAAGCCATATCACAACTATCATCTGCGTATGAATATTACGAAGAATATCTGGCTTATAACGGAAAAAGACTCAAAGAAACGGGCTTTTACACTTTGCCTGCCTCATTATACGATTTGAGTATTATCGGAATTATTAAGACCGCAGAGAATAACGAGGCAGATAATGCTAATTTTCTGGTACTTGAATTTGAACCAAAAAGAAATTTCAAAAGCTATAGCTTTCCTGACCTGCTCATCAGCAGTGAACCGGATTTGTCAGGTCAGAATAATATCTCTATTGCTAAATACGAGAATAACAAATTGATATACAGCGATCTTAAATATGATTGGCCGGAATCAGACACTACCTTTATCCATCTGAAAGATGGATTCAGACTTATTGAATCAGCCGGTCACAAATTTTACATACTGACCAAAGCAAACATACAGATAGTTATCACCAGGATTTCTACGGCAAATATTACAACGCTCTACTACTATTTCATTTTTTCTTTCCTGCTTTGCCTGCTCATTGCAAAAGTACTATTCTGGATTTATGAGGTTAAAACTCAACAAAGAAATTATATCATAGGACTAACAACCAAGTTTCAGCTGGTTTTTGTTTCGTTGTTATTAATGAGTTTTATGGGTATACTTATTTTTTCCACAAATTATATCCGAAACAATTATCAACAAGAGCAGATATCCTCCATTGAAAAGAAGAAACAGTATCTGCAAAAATCATTACAGGACCTTTATTACTGGACGGAAGACATTTCAACGATTGACACACAGGGACTGAAGATTAATTTAGAAGAACTGGCATACAGATATCAAACCGACATAAACATCTACGATAATACCGGGAAGTTAATAGAAAGTTCCCAACCGCTTATATTCAGTAAACATCTGCTTGGCAGGATGATGTCGCCAGAAGTATTTTTCAGCAATGAAACCCCCGAAAACCAATATGAGAAGATAGGAAATTTAAGCTATCTGGCAGCTTACACCGACATGATCAATGGTGATTATCTTCAGCTGGGTTATATCTCGATTCCACAATACCTTAGTCAAACTGAGATTAATGCTAAAATCGAACAATTCCTACTGGCAATTATTCAGATTTATCTTATAATCATTGTATTTTCCGTCATATTAATCATAATTGCAGGAAAACAACTGTCAGATCCTTTACACTTGCTCGAGAATAAGTTAAAATCCATGCATCTGGGTGGAAAAAATGAAAAAGTGGAATATAAGTGGCAGGACGAAATCGGACAATTAGTAGAACAGTACAACCGAACTGTTGATGAACTTGAGAAAAGCACGCAACTGCTTCTGCAGTCTGAAAGAGAAACGGCATGGCGAACAATGGCACGACAGGTAGCCCATGAAATCAACAATCCGTTGACACCGATGAAGCTGACCATCCAGCAACTTATCCGAACCAAACAACTTGATCAACAAAGTTTTGATGCCTACTTTGAAAAATCTGCACAAACCCTGATTGAACAAATCGACAATTTATCAAGAATTGCCGGTACTTTCTCACAATTTGCACGAATGCCTGAAACCAGATTCACCAGAGTAGATCTTGCAGCTAAGTTATTCTCGGTTGTTGAATTGTTCCGCAATAATCATGAAAACATTGACATAAGCTATTCAGGAACAGAAAAAGGCATATATGTAAACGGAGATGCAGAGCAACTGCTTCAGGTATTCAACAATATTATGAAAAATGCTACGCAATCAATAAAAAACGGAGCAATAGGTAAAATTTTAGTTGAACTGGAAACTATAGATAAAGAAATTCAAATAAAATTCATCGATAACGGTGTGGGCATTTCCCCTTCCATACAACAGGATATTTTCAAACCGAATTTTACAACAAAATCGACCGGCATGGGACTGGGCCTCAGCTTATCAAAAAGTTTTATTGAGAATATGAATGGTACTATTTCAGTCACCTCAAAAGTTAAACATGGAGCTACTTTTGTCATTCGGTTACCGATGGAAGCTGACAGCAAATTGTTGCATACTGAAGATATTTGAACTAATTTTGCGAATGTAAATGCATTGATTTATATAATATATGAGAAAAATAACAATTTTAGTACTGTTAATACTAATCGTTTCTTCGGCTAATGCCAATTTGCTCTACGATATTACCGACGGTAAATTCAAACCTGAAAAAACGATGATTCCGCTTTCAATGAATGATGGGGAACATTACACTCTGATGGTCGACAACCGCGCTATCGTCAAATACAGCTATAAAACGGGAGAAGCCGTTGATACCCTGTTATCAATAAGCAAATCGAAAAATCCTCCGATCAGCTCTTTTTCCGGATATTTACTCAGTCCGAAGGAGACAAAAATTCTGATCTACACCAACGAAATAAAGCGCTACCGCAGGTCCTTTACAGCAGAATATTTTATCTACGACATCAAATACAAAGAATTTGATCCGCTATCGTCACAAACACCGCAGGAAGCACCCGTTTTTTCACCTGACGACCGCTATATTGCTTTTGCACACAACAACAATTTGTATATGAAGAAAGTAGAATTCAAAACAGATATACAAATCACAAAAGATGGTGCAAAAGGAAAAATCATCAATGGAATTGCTGATTGGCTGTACGAAGAAGAGTTTGTTAACACCCATTATTACAGTTGGAGTCCCGACAGCAAACTATTGGCTTACATCAAATTTAACGAAAGCGAGGTTAAGGAATTTACCTTTCAGACTTATTTAAATGCTGAAAACAACGAACCGCTTCTTTATCCGGGATATAAATCATTTAAATATCCCAAAGCCGGAGAAAACAATTCCAAAGTATCGGTATGTATTTATGATGATTTCAACAAGACAACCCGAACCATTAAAATGAATGAAAATGAGGATTCATATTACATTCCACGCATCCGCTGGACAAACAATCCCGAGCAACTCGCAGTTTTTCAGTTGAACAGGAATCAAAACCGTTTAGACATGTATTTTGCCAATCCGAAATCAGGATTATCAAAACTCATCAACCGATTAGAGGACAAACACTATGTTGATTATCAAAACATAGACTATCTTTATTTTAGCAGAGACAACAAATCCTTTTATACTCTCAACGATAAAGACGGCTATCGGCATATTTATCAGCATCGTATGGACGGAACAATATTACGACAGATAACAAAAGGAAACTGGGATGTCACAGACTTCTATGGTGTTGATGAAACAAGTAATACCGTTTACTACCAATCAGCAGAATACTCACCCATGCAGCGGGATGTATTTTCAATCAATGCAAAAGGTAAGAAAACTTGCCTGACAAATGCAAAAGGTACACATAATGCTTATTTCAGTAGTAACTTCAGGTATTTTGTACTCGATGAATCATCAGTATCATTGCCCAACACAATTAGCCTGAGAAATAATTCGGGACAAAAAATAAGGGACATCGAAAGCAACATAACAATCAAGGAAGCATTCAGAAATTTAAAATTATCACAAAAAGAATTTTTCAGTTTTAAGACCAGTGAAAACATCTCTCTGAATGGCTGGATGTTAAAACCTACCGGCTTTGACCCTGCAAAAAAACATCCGGTACTCATGGTACAATATTCAGGTCCAGGCTCCCAAATGGTATTGGACGAATGGGATTTCGGATGGGAATACTATTTATCGACCCTCAATTACGTAGTAGTCTGCGTTGATGGCAGAGGCACGGGGGCACGGGGGAGTGAGTTTTTGAAATGCACCTATAAGCAAACAGGAATACTTGAAACCAAAGATCAGGTCGAAGCAGCAGAATATCTTGGTCAGCTCACCTATATTGACAAAAACCGCATTGGCATCTGGGGTTGGAGTTTTGGTGGATCCATGACTTTATGGTCAATGAGTACAGGAAAACAGGTTTTTAAAGCCGGTATCTCAGTTGCACCCGTTACCGACTGGCGTTATTACAACACCGCCTATATTGAAAGGTTTATGCAGACACCGCAAGAAAATTTCAAGGGCTACGAGCAAAGCTCTGCAGTGATAAATGCTGAAAAACTCAACGGCAGGCTATTAATCATTCATGGCACAGCCGACGACAATGTTCATTACAGTAACACTCTGGTATATACAAACAAGTTGGTTGAACTCGGAAAACAGTTTGAAATGCAGGTATATACAGATAAAAACCACAGCATTACCGGTCAGCAAACACGGCGGCATTTATATACCAGAATGGTTGATTTTTTAGAAAGAAATCTTTAAGCAATCAATTAAAATATTGCCAAAACATGTTATACAACATAGTAACCAGAAGTTTTTTTTTTGAAAAAAGAAACTATCTGCAAATTAAAAATATTAACTTTGAGCGCTAAAAAATCATTATCTTAAAAACTAAATAACTAATAAAATGAACAACGTAAAGAAAAACTATGTTTTACCCATAGCAATGATGTTTGCATTATTTGCAATGATTTCATTTGTTACCGGGTTGTCGAATCCTCTTGGAGTGATTGTAAAAAACCAGCCTGGCATACAAAACTGGATGTCACAGTTAGGCAACTTCGCCAACTTTTTTGCTTATCTTTTCATGGGACTTCCTGCCGGAATTATCCTTAAATACAAAGGATATAAATTTACTGCTCTTTCAGCTATCGCTGTAGGTTTTATTGGCGTGGGCATTCAATTGATTTCCGGTATGATGCCTTATGAAAAAGGGGGCGATTTCGTTCCGGTATTTTCAGTTTATCTGACTGGTGCATTTGTTTCCGGCTTTTCTATGGCAATGCTCAACACAGTTGTAAATCCATTATTGAATACCCTTGGTGGCGGTGGTAAAAAAGGCAACCAGTTAATCCAGTTTGGTGGTTCTGTTAATTCGCTTGCTGCTACTATTATTCCGATTTTAGGAGGTTATCTTATTGCTGATGCTACAAAAGCTACCTTATCAGATGCCATCCCCGCCCTTTTGATTGCAATGGGAATCTTTGCCCTTGCATTCATTGTTCTTTCAATGGTAAAAATCCCTGAACCACATCTTGAAAAAAGAGCAGATAAAAAAGCTCCTAAAGACAAATACAGCGCAATGTCGTTCCGTCATTTCGTTTTAGGTACTGTAGCTATTTTCCTTTATGTAGGTATTGAAGTGGGTATTCCAAACTTTATCAACCTGTTTCTTACTGCATCACAAACAGTAACTGAAGGTGCTGTCGGGATGGGCATTGATGCCGGTGCAGCTGGTACGGTAGTGGGAACTTATTGGTTCTTAATGCTAATAGGACGATTGATTGGAGGTACTATTGGTGGAAAAATCTCTGCAAAAACACAATTGACCTTCGTGAGCGTTCTGGCTTTAATTCTTGTAGTTATTGGTATTTTCTTACCTTCAAATATTTCGGTTAGTATGCCAGTATTTAAAGCAGATATCAGCTTTGGCTTACAGGTAGTTCCGCTATCAGTAGTTTTATTTGTATTATGTGGACTTTGTACTTCAATCATGTGGGGTGGTATATTTAACCTTGCAGTTGAAGGAATTGGAAAATACACTGCCATGGGATCGGGTATCTTTATGGTAATGGTTGTTGGAGGTGGCGTATTACCACTTATTCAGGGTGTGGTTGCCGACATCACCGTGAGTTATCTTGCATCCTACTGGGTAATTGTTGCCGCATTAGTTTATATGTTATGGTATGCTTTAGCAGGCTGTAAAAATGTCAATAAAGACATTCCGGTTGAATAAATAAAAATTCTAATATTAACCCCTTTAGATTGCATTAATTAAATTACCCAATTGTAATTTATTAATGCAATCTTTATAAAACAAATCAATAATTATGAACAAACCTTATGTAATTGGCATGGATATGGGTGGAACAAATACCGTCTTCGGTATTGTGGATGCCCGTGGAAATGTTATTTCAAAAGCTGCCGTTAAAACCGGTGTTCACCAGGACATCAATCTTTACGTTCAGGATATCTACGATGAACTGATCAAACTGATTGATGAAGCAGGTGGTGTATCTGTAATCAAAGGCATTGGTGTAGGAGCTCCCAACGGGAATTATTATACCGGAAACATTGAATTTGCACCAAATCTGAACTGGAAAGGTGTTATTCCATTTTCTCAATTAATGAAAGAAAAATTTGGTATCCCTGCTGTATTAACCAACGATGCCAATGCAGCTGCTATAGGTGAAATGACATACGGAGCTGCCCGCGGCATGAAAAACTTCATTATGATTACTTTGGGTACCGGCGTAGGTAGTGGCATTGTGATCGATGGAAAATTAGTGTATGGTCATGACGGCTTTGCCGGTGAATTAGGACATACCTGTTCTGTACGGAACAATGGTCGCCAATGCGCCTGCGGAAAAACAGGCTGTCTGGAAACATATGCTTCTGCCAATGGAGTCGCCAGAACTGCACGTGAGATTCTTGAAACAAGAAAAGACGACAGTTTGCTGCGGAACATTCCCATTGAAGCTATAACCTCAAAAGATGTACATGATGCTGCTCTTCAGGGAGATGTGGTTGCATTGGAGATTTTTGAGTTTACAGGCAAAATATTAGGTGAAGCTTTATCTGATTTTGTTGCTTTCAGTGCTCCTGAAGCCATTGTCTTATTCGGAGGGCTTACCAAGTCAGGCGATTATATTATGAAACCGATTGTTGAACATATGGAGAAGAATCTGCTCGCTATCTGGAAAGGAAAAATCAAGGTATTATTTTCTGACCTGAAAGAAGCTGATGCAGCTGTACTTGGCGCCAGCGCACTTGCCTGGGAAATACAATAAACACATTTTCTAACCTGATTTAAGGTTAAACATAATATCCGGGGTTGCCACTTTTATGGGAGCCCCGGATTTTTTACGTAGAAATTTATCATAAGTAATACAAAACAGAACATATGTTAATATTTAAAATACATAAGTGAAATATATTTCAAATAAATAAATATAATTTTACACGATATATGTGAAATAAGCAAACTTATAAAACATATATGTAAAAAAACTATATTAATTATTAATTTTTAAAATCTATTGCTAAAATGAAAAAGACAATTTTGCTTTTGACAACATTTCTTTTAATTAACTTTATCAGCTCATGTGGAGATGAGGAAGTTGAAAACATCAAGAAAAACTGGACATTTACGGTGACAGCAGTGATCACTGTTCAACCTGAGATGGAAGGTTACCCAATGACTATGGTTCAAACGGTTGATGTGAACGACTTAACCGAAGCTGAGGCGAACGAGTATATTGAAGAAAATTCCGGAACTGAAACTGTAACTATGGGTGAAATGACAATGACCACAACCGTCACCGTTACTAAGGAAGAGAAAAAATAAATCAGCTTAGAATAAAAAAACGGTTTGCATTTTTCTGCAAACCGTTTTTTTTATTTTTCTTCTTCGAAGACAACCAATAATTCAACACGCCGGTTTTTTGACCTTCCTGCTTCAGTGTTATTGGTTGCAACAGGTTTAGTATCACCAAAACCTTTAATAAACAACCTGTTTTCGGCAATGCCTTTTGTTATAAAATATTGTTTCACCAATCTTGCATATTCTTCTGAGATCTGTAGTTTGATGAGAGAATCATTCTTTTGAGAATCGACTTTTAATGTCAGATCATTGGTAATTGTTGAAACAGTGGCTACATTAACAGTATCTGTTGTTAAACTATCAACTGACACAACACTCCCGGGATGAATGGTCAACGAGTCATTTCGTGAAGTGTATTTTCTGATTACGTTGTCGGTATGCCCCTGAATCTGCAAATGGTAATTTGAATTTTGATTCAGGACAGTAACAATTTCATTAAGCACTCCAAACGATGAGGTTTCAATTTCAAGGGTGTCTTTCTTAAACTGAATGGTTTGAGCTGCTTTTTGTATGAGCATCCTTACTTCCTTTTTTATTTCGGGACACCCTCTGAATTCCTGCAATCCCGGCACACGCGGACAATCATCCAAATAATCGGGAATACCATCAAAA
>JAYFPP010000146.1:0-4457 GCA_034927635.1 Paludibacter sp. | reverse complement strand
ATTTGCAGGATATGGTCGCGCACTGTTCCGTTACCGGCTCCTTTCAGGTTGAAATAGGAGTGGTTGCAAAGTCCGATGACGGTTGCCTTATCGGTTTCCGCTTCGTAATGGATTTTCAGAGCGTTGTCGTCGGTCAGCTCATAAGTTACGCAGGTATCCAGATTTCCGGGATAGCCTTCTTCGCCGTCGGGCGATTTGTAGTTCATGCAAATGCTGTTTTCACTTTGTTCAATTACTTCCCACACCTGAGCATTGAAACCCTTGATGCCACCGTGCAAAGCGTTACCGCCATTGTTCTGTGCCAGGGTATATTCTTTGCCATCGAGGGTGAATTTACCGTCCTTGATGCGATTCGCAAAGCGTCCGCAGGTAGCGCCGAAATAAGGTTCTTTGTCGATGTTTTCCTGCAGGGTGTTGAATCCCTGCACCACATCTTCCATCTTGCCGTTTTTATCCGAAGCCATCACACGAATGATCTTGGTGCCGTAGTTAGTCACCTCCACGGACATGCCGTTTTTGTTTTTGATGGTGTAGAGTTTTACTTCTTTGCCGTCGATTTTGATTGTTTCCATATTTAATATTTTTTAAACCATATAAGTCATATAAGTAACATATAAGTTTTTAATAATCGGGTAAGTTTCTGAATGATTCATTCACATAAGTTGACTGACCATTGTAATAGATGTTATCTACATTAAAATTGATTAACAAGCCCATAGGTAGATCAAGCAATTTCATATATGAGATCAGTTGAGCCTCATGAACCGGTATAATTTGTTCCACTGATTTCAATTCAACTACCAGAATATCCTCTATAAGTAAATCACATCTTAAATTAAGATCAATATCCAATCCTCTATAATTATATGGGATTTTTAATTCAGAATTAAACTTTATTTTTCTAAAAGTTAATTCATGTTCCATACATCTTTGGTACACTTTTTCAAGGAGTCCTGGTCCCAGCCTTTTGTGTACCTCAATAGCTGCACCGTTAACCCTGTAAACAAGGTCTTTTAAATATTTCTTAGTAAGCATAGGTTGTAAATGTGAGAAACTATATAAGTCATATAAGTGACATATAAGTTTTGAATTAAAAAACAGCAAAAAATAAAGTTGTTTTTTATCAACAAATGATGTTGTAATCTTTAACTTATATGTTCCTTATATGACTTATATGGTTAAATATTTAAGCAAGTTTCGTTGCACCATCGCCGATCTCAGCGATATAGAAGTCGGGTTTAATACCAATACGTTTTTCGTAGTTAGCCCCTACCTGAGCAATGAAGTTATCGATGGCTTCTTCTTTCACCAAAGAAACTGTGCAACCGCCAAAACCACCACCGGTCATGCGTGAGCCGATAACGCCATCGATTTTCCATGCTTCTTCAGCCATACAGTCGAGTTCCGGACCGGTAACTTCGTAATCGTCGCGCAAAGAAGCGTGAGAAGCGTTCATCAGTTTTCCGAACAAAGTCAGGTCACCTGCTTTCAATGCTTTTACAGCATCTGAAGTGCGTTGCACTTCGCCTACTACGTGGCGGGCGCGTTTGTGTGCAACGGGATCAGTGATAGCAGATTCGATGCTCTTGAAATCAGCTTCGGTCAATTCGGCTAAATATTTCAGCGGACGAATAGTGTTGAGTTGTTCAACAGCTTTCTTACATTCGGCAACACGCTGGTTATAAGCGCCTGAATCCAGTTTGTGAGGAGAGTGAGTGTTGGAGATCACAATTTTAACACCCTGCAGCTTCACAGGCACTAATTCAAATTCGAGTGTATCGCAATTCAGATGAACAGCGTGGTCTTTTGCTCCGTTGGCCGAAACGAACTGGTCCATGATGCCACAGTTAACCAAAGCAAATTCATGTTCGGCTTTCTGACCGATCTGAGCCAGTACGGTGCGGTTGAAACCTGTTCCGAGTTGGTCGTTCAACGCATAAGCAGTAACCACTTCGAGTGCGGCAGAAGAAGATAGACCTGCTCCGTTAGGCACATTTCCCCAGATGAGGATGTCGTAACCCTGAGTGATGGCAATGCCTCTTTTGATAAACTGAGCAATAACACCAAGCGGATAGTTCACCCATGAGTTTTCGAGACGGGTGGTTAGCTGGTCGAAATTCAGCGTAACAATTTCAGGCTGATTCAGTGACTTGAAGTTCATCACTTTCTTGTCGTTCTTAGCCAGTAATAAGTTGGTTCCGAAGCTCAATGCGCATGGAAATACGGCACCTCCGTTATAGTCGGTATGTTCTCCGATAAGGTTTACACGTCCCGGTGCAAAATAAACAGCCTCAGCTGCTTTGCCATAGGTGGCTTCAAAAGCAGATTTTAATTCTTGTGTTGTCATATATGTTTTAATTAGTAGTTTGTTGATTCCTTAAAAAAACTCCGCAAATTAACAAAATAATTTGTGAAATTGATGTTTTGAAATGATGTTCTAAAACAGATATGAACAATATGACTTAATTTTGGAACAATTTGACTAATATGTGCTACATTATGGTTGTTTTGTGTTAAGCTTCAGGGTGGTTTCTCAGGCAATGGCTAATGTAAATACACTTATTTTGATGTAATCCGTTTCGAGCAAGGTCTGCATACATGCCTCAAGGGTGGAGCCGGTGGTCAGTACATCATCGACCAGCAGCACGTGTTTGTGCCGGAAGACGGTGAGGTCGGTAAGAGAAAAAATGTTTGCGGTATTGGTATAACGCTCAAAAACCGATTTCTTTGTTTGGGTGGTGTTTTCTTTTATTCTTATAAGATGGGTGGTGTCAACAGGTTTTTCTAAAATCTTTGCCAGTCCTTTGGCTATCCATTCACTTTGGTTGTATCCCCTTTTATGAAATTTCTTTGGATGTAAAGGCACCGGAATAATTACATCTATGTTGCGGAAATCCTCCGATTCAAGTAAATCTATAGCCGCATATTTGCCTGCGACAAAGCCTATTTCTTTATTGCCACGGTATTTTAATTCATGTAGTAATTTCTGGAAAGGTGAGCCTTTGTAAAAAAAGAAAAAAGAAGTCCCGCGATGAATGGGAACCTTTCCCCAGAAGCGTTTTTCGACGGTATTGTCCACTTCCAGATGATAATTGGTTTTGGGAATGTTGTGCAGGCATGTCAGGCAAATCATTTCTTCGCCGCGGACAAGACTTTCGCCACAAATAAGGCATAAATTCGGATAGACCAGGTTGAGCAGGTCGGTAAACAAAGATTTCATATCCAATAAGGTTTCCCCACTTACTGAGGATGGTTAGGTTGCGCCTTCAGCAAGGCAATTCAGAAAAAAGATACGTAAACTTATCCTTCAAAATAACTGATCAAAACTTTTATCAGCATCCACACTTTCGGAAGAAAAATGATTAAGCCTACAATCGCTGCAAATATGGAACAAACCAACACCGCTCCTGCAGCCATGTCTTTAGCCTTTCCAGCCAGTACGTGCTTTTGGGGAGAAGCCAGATCAACCAGATTCTCGATAGCGGTATTCATTATTTCAGCTCCGATGACTAATCCGAAACACAGCAGGCACAACATCCATTCGGTCAGACTGATAGTGAAAAACAGTCCGGCTACAACGACCAATAAAGCAACAATCAGGTGAATCTGCATGTTTTTCTCTGATGAGATCACCATGCGGATTCCCCTGAATGCGTTTTTAAAGCTGTGTATCCTGCGCTTCATCTTATGCTTTTACACGGCCGAGGTAGGAACCGTCGCGCGTGTCTATTTCAATGGTTTCACCTTCTACGATGAATAAAGGTACACGTACGTTTGCGCCTGATTCAACTGTGGCAGGTTTCTGCGTGTTGGTGGCAGTATCGCCTTTCATTCCCGGTTCGGTATAAGTAACTTTCATCTGCACTTTTACCGGCATATCTGCGTACAATACCGTTTCGGTTGAAGCATCTGAAACAACTTCCAGCGTCATCCCCTCGAGTAGAAAATCTACTCCGTTGATCAAATCGTGAGCGATTGGGTGTTGATCAAATGATTCCTGATTCATAAAGATATAGTCTTCACCTTCTTTATAAAGGAATTGGTACGGACGACGTTCCACACGTACATCTTCCAGTTTTTCGCCGATATTGAAGCGGCGTTCCAGTACGTAGCCACTTACCACATCTTTGAGTTTGGTGCGCATGAAAGTGTTGCCTTTACCCGGCTTAACATGGAGAAACTCTATCACAAAATAAAGTTTTCCATCCATACGGATACAGGTTCCGTTTTTAATGTCTTGAGCGTTAATCATAAAGTAATTTTTAGAATGATTGTCAAATCATTGATTTTCAATTTGGTTTGCAAAAATAGTAAATTTTCTTGAACCGCAAAAGCTTCTTATTAACCATATAAGTCATATAAGTTCCAAATAAGCTTAATAATTATAAAAGAAAAAGGTCTTTTAAACTTATATGTCCCTTATATGACTTATATGGTTTCAAAAAAAGCCCCTGCAA
>JAYFPP010000213.1:0-37728 GCA_034927635.1 Paludibacter sp. | reverse complement strand
ACAGGAACATGTTCCGGCTAAGGATGTATTGCTGTTGTTTTTTGCATCTGTTCTTGGATTGTCACTGAATCAGTTGCCCTTCTTCTTCGGACTCTCTATGACTTCATCAATAGATGCTTCCATAGTGGTCACCATGTTGCCCATTGTTACTATGTTGCTGGCGGCTGTTTTTCTTCGTGAACCGATTACCCAGATGAAAGCAGTGGGGGTATTGGTAGGAGCCTCAGGTGCGCTGATTATTGTCTTCAGTAGTCACTCGACTGCTCAAAGTGTTACCGGTAATATGGCGGGAAACCTAATTGTATTTTTGGCAGTGATTTCGTTTTCATTGTACCTGACATTGTTTAAAAATCTGATTTCGAAATATCAGCCTGTGACGGTTATGAAATGGATGTTTCTATTTGCTACGATCACCGGATTGCCTTTCTGTTATGGCCCTTTGGTTGAATTAAATGCAGCTGCTTTATCGGTCAGCGAATGGATGATTGTGGGTTTTGTGGTGTTGTTTGCCACTTTTCTCGGGTATCTGTTATTGCCAATCGGACAGAAAACGCTTCGTCCCACGACACTGAGTATGTATAATTATGTGCAGCCGATAGTAGCGTCGCTGGTAGCCATTTTCATGGGTATTGATCGCTTCGGATACCAGCAGGCGCTGGCAGCAGTTCTGGTATTTTCGGGGGTATATATTGTTACCCAGAGTAAATCGCGGGCGCAGTTGGAGGCAGAGAAATCAAAACTTATGGATTCATCACAGTAGTGCAAAGTGAATATATTGATAAAACTACTATGATTTTTTGTGCAATGTTGTTTTGTCGTGCAAATTAATCTATTTTTGCATTCTGAGTGAACAGAAAATTTATCAATACCCTGATCAGTGCAATGAAAAGCAAAATTCTAATACTTCTATCATTTACACTATATTCAACAATAGTTCTCTGCAACAACAACACGGATTCTTTGTTGGTTGAACTGGATAAGGTTATAGCTGAGCGTTCGAAGTATACAGAAGAAAAGTATGCAAAGATTCTTGAACTAAAAAGTCAAAAAGCCGAAATAGGAGATGCTAAGGAGTTATACGCGATTAACAACGAAATTATTTCTCAATACAATACTTTTATCTGTGATTCGGCAGAACATTATATCAACGAAAATCTATCGATAGCTAAGAAACTGAATGATAAAGATCTCATTATAGAAAGTTTATTGCGTCTTTCAAACATCTACTCTTTATCAGGACTTTTTTTACAGGCATCTGAGATTTTTAATTCCATAGATTATGATAAGTTGCCGGATCATCTAAAAGCGTGGTATGGCTGGAATTACATACGATATTACGAAAATCTCATTTTTTATACTGCCGATCATAATTTTGCCAATCAATATGAGAAGGCAAAGGAAGTCTGCAGGGATAAAGTGATGAAAGTATTGTTCACTGATTCTGATGAATACAAAAAAGAACTGGCACATAAATTACAACTGGCAGGTAAATATACTGAGGCGATAAATATATTAGAACCAATTTTCAGGAAGCAGGAACCGGGTACGCATCATTATGCAATGGCGGCTATGAATATGGCAAAAGTGTATAAGCAGGCTAAAGATATTGAAAAGGAAGAGCATTATTTGATTCTGGCAGCAACAACCGACATTCAGTTGGCAGTTAAGGAAAATGAGGCTTTGTTGTCGTTAGCAATAAGCTTGTATAACAAAGGCGATGTAAACAGAGCGTATGATTATATACGTGTAGCTTTGGATGACGCACTTTTTTATAATGCACGTTTTAAAAACTCGGTGATAGCAAGAGTGCAGCCAATCATTGAAGACACTTATTTACAAAAAATCAGGTCACAGCAAAAAAACCTGAGAATTTATGCCATTCTCACCAGCTTGTTTGTTTTAATCCTTACAATCTCATTAATATATATTTATAAGCAGAAAAAAGCTGTTTCAAATGCCCGGAAAGAACTTCGCATTGCCAATGAAGATCTGTTACATTTAAATCATAAATTAGACGAAGCAAATATAATCAAGGAAAGATACCTTGGTTACTTCATGAATCAGTGTTCGGTATACATTAACAAGCTCCACATGTACAGGAAAAATGTATACCTGAAAATTAAGTCGGGTCAGATTAGTAGTCTGACCAACCAGCCTTCATCGGATCTGGAAAAGGACATTGAAGAACTGCGCACCAATTTCGATAAAGCTTTTTTGAAATTGTATCCCAACTTTATCTCTGAATTTAATTCTTTATTGAAACCACATGAAAGATTTGAACTCGTAGAAGATGGTCAGTTAAATACAGAACTCCGAATCTTTGCTCTTATAAAATTAGGAATTACTGATGTGAGTCAGATTGCAGATTTTCTTATGTATTCGGTTCAAACTGTTTATAATTATAAGAGTAAAGTTAAAGGAAGATCATTCATCGGGAGTGATCAGTTTGAAGAAGAAGTAAAGAAAATTGGTAAAATTCATTAATCCGGATTCAAACTGACTTACTAAAACACCGACATCGACTATTTGTAATATTCTGAATATAAACGATTTATTATAGGTTAATTTATAAAATCGTTTACCTGCAGGCCTACTAAGAAATTAGCAGGCTTTTCTTGTATATATCTTTGTGTACCGTATTTTTTTTGACAGGAGAATATTTTTTCAAACCTGAAAAATACGCAACGATATTAACCAGGAAAATATAGTACCATGAATCACGAATTACTTTTACCATTCACGCCAGAGTTCTATCCGGGTTTAATAACTGGTTCCCTATTCCAGAGATAATTGTATTAAACGCATTAAAGTAACAGGACAATGGATTTCTCAATAATTTATTTAACATATTACGCTCAATTGGTAAGATTTGCCACCACCTTCGTTGTGTACGAAGAGGATGCGGAGAATATTATTCAGGATTTATTTCTCGGGCTTTGGGAAAGAAAGGAGTCATTGAATAGCATTGAGAATATGAATGCTTATATGTATAAGCTGGCCAAAAATAAATGTCTTGATCATTTAAAACATATAGTTGTAAAAGAAAGATTTATAGCCAATGAGCAATCGTTTTACGAGCAGGAAATTTCATTTAAACTACAATCGTTAGAGAGTTTCGATGTGGAACTTGCCACGGAAGAGAAAGTTGAAAAAATTGTTTCCAATGCCGTAGATTCACTCCCTCCGAAATGTCGCGAGATATTTATACTAAGTCGCTACGAAGGGTTGAAATATAAAGAAATAGCCGAGAAATTAAATATTTCGGCAAATACTGTTGAAACCCAGATGGGTATTGCTTTCAAAAAGTTAAGAAATAGCATCAATTATCTCCTTCATTAAATATTGTGGTCAATTTCTTTTATTTTTTTAATGGAACCTTTGATTATAATCGTTCCTATTATAAAAAATATAAGAATGTTAGATTTAGGCATAAAATATATTGACAGAGAATTATCCGGTGATGAGAAGAAACTCTTTTTATCATCGGTAAATAATAATGAAACACTGAAGAAAAAACTTATTGATTATCACCATTTAGTTGCATATTTAAGTTTGCAAAAAAGAAACGAAGATATAATTTACGCAGCGAAAAAGTTGGTTCTGTTGATGAAAGAAATTGATAATAATAAGAGATAAAAGAGCATGTTTAGGTTTTGTATATCGTTGTCGTTGTTGTTAACTTTAACTCTTTCAGCTCAAAATGTTTATTTTGTTGATGGATACCATGGTGGCATTTACGGGCATTATCCTCTGGAATGGAAAACCCGCTTCATCACTGATAATTTTCACAAACATCCGGAGTGGAGAATAAGTCTTGAAATTGAACCGGAAACATGGGACAGCGTAAAATCGGGTACTCCTGAAGACTACATAAGACTCACTAAAATTGTTAACAACGAAAGAGTTGAATTTACCAACCCCACTTACGCACAACCCTATTGTTATAATATCTCAGGCGAAAGTATCATCCGGCAGTTTCAATATGGTATCGCAAAGTTAAACAATCATTTCCCTGACGTAAAATTCAATACTTATGCTGTAGAAGAGCCCTGCTTCACAAGCAGTTTACCCCAATTGCTAAAATCGTTTGGCTTCAGCTACGCAGTGCTTAAATGCCCGAATACCTGCTGGGGAGGTTATACCCGGGCTTATGGTAAAGATTTGGTGAATTGGATTGGACCCGACGGAACATCTATTTTAAGCGTTCCGAGATATGAATGCGAGCAACTTGAGGAGAATTCAACATGGCAGACAAAGGCATGGCGGAATTCACAGTCATACATAAAGGATTGTTTTGATGCTGGTATAAAAAATCCGGTTGGGATGTGCTTTCAGGATGCGGGTTGGAAAAACGGACCATGGTTAGGGGCTGTAGGAAATAATGTGAGCAACTCAAAATACCTGACATGGAAAGAGTATTTTGAAAATGTTTCTTCAGGAGAAACTGAAGACAACTGGCACTTCTCCCAGGAAGACATCCTGGTAAATTTAATGTGGGGAAGTCAGGTGCTGCAAAAAATAGGACAACAGGTTCGAAAAGCTGAGAACAAAATTGTTGCTGCCGAAAAAATGGGAGCGCTGGCTTATTTAGATAATAAATATAACTACCAGCAAGACAGATTGGATGAGGCATGGAGAACATTAATGCTTGCACAACACCACGATTCATGGATTGTGCCGTATAATCGCTTGAGAGATACCCGAACCTGGGCAGATGAAATTGGCCGTTGGACATACAATACGAATGAAATTGCAGATGAGATCATGCTACAAGCAACGAAAAGTTTTGAGCTAAACATCCCAATAGGAGAAGATTTCATACGAATATACAACACGCTGGGTTTTAGTCGAAAAGAAATTGTAAGTATACCTTTCCCTGAAAAATTTATCGGTACAAACTTTATTCTTCTGAGTGCTGAGAATAAAGAAATCCCGTATTCCATTAATACTGAAGATGAAAAAAGTATTTGTTTTCAGGCTGATGTTCCCTCATTTGGCTATGCTACCTATAAAATTACGAAGGGAGAATCAGGGTTAAAAAACAATAAACAAAAACTTTTATCGGACAAAAATGTATCTGTCCTCGAGAATGATATGTACCGAATTGTTTTCGATTTGCAGAAAGGAGGAACCATCAGGAGTCTGATAGTGAAAAATAATGATAATAAGGAGTATGTGAAAAAAGATGGCGACTATTTACTGGGAGAAATCAGAGGTTTTTTTTATGATGAGAAACAATTTCATTCTTCAAAAAATCATCCTGCAAAGGCAACTGTACTTAAGGACAACGCACATGAAAGTAGCATTTTAATACAGGGAGAAATAGCATCACATCCGTATAAACAGTTAGTTACGATCAGAAAAGAACAGGAAGAAATTGATTTTGAGCTTGAAATTGACTGGAAGCATCATGTAGGAATTGGAGAATACAAGCAGCAATCAGACTGGAGGGATAACAGAAGAGCATTTACCAATGACAAATTTAAACTGAGCGTGCTTTTCCCTGTTGATTTGACTGCCCCGAAACTTTATAAAAACGCCCCTTTCGATGTTTGTGAGAGCCGTTTGGAGAATACATTTTTCAGTAGCTGGGACAGCATCAAACATAATATTATCCTGAATTGGGTCGATTTATCAGAAGCTGGAAATGGAAATAGTATGGCGCTTTTTACCGATCATACCACTTCTTATTCCTATGGTAAGGATTTTCCCCTGGGATTAACCATTCAGTATTCAGGTAAAGGATTGTGGGGACATGATTACAAGATAAGCGGACCATCAAAAGTGAAGTACGCCCTGGTTCCCCATAAAAATAAATGGGATAAGTCATCCATGACGGAGAAAAGCTTGGCCTGGAATGAGCCTCTGGTTAGCCATTGCACCTCCAATCTGCATCCTGAAAACAGAAGTTTTATTGATTTACAAAACAGCGGTTACGAATTAAGTGCTGTGCTGACAAAAAACGATGGTGTACTTGTCAGGATTTTCAATGCAAAAGGTGATGATAGTGCTCAAAAAATAAAATTAAACTTTCCATATAAAAGCATCGAAGTTATTGAATTGAATGGTGAAGCCGGTGATAGAAATGCTTTGATCAAAGAGAGTTCAAATAATGAATTATCATTGTCTATCCCCCAATTTGGTTTACGAACATTTTATATTAAAATATAGCGAATCATAACCATCTGATAAAGAATTGATCTATTAAAAATATTATTGAGAATATATGCGCAAATTTATATTAAATCATTTATATGTGTTGATGTCTTTGAGCTTGATGTCTTGTGCAATTAACAAAGGACATATAAGTGAATTTAACCCGACAGATTATGTGAATCCATTTATCGGAGCCAGCACGAGTGTCGGAGCCGCCGGTGTATATCATGGTTTAGGAAAAACCTTTCCGGGAGCCATCACTCCTTATGGGATGGTGCAGGTCAATCCAAACACCATTACGGGAGGTGACAATGGTTCCGGTTATAGTTTTGAACATAAAACGATTGAAGGTTTTGCTTTTACACAATTGAGTGGTGTAGGTTGGTTTGGTGAGTTGGGTAACTTCCTGGTGATGCCTACCACAGGTAAATTACAAAAAATATCAGGGAAAGAAAATGGAAAGATCAAAGGATATCGTTCAAGGTATAATAAGGAGACTGAAACCGCAAAAGCCGGATATTATGCAGTAGATTTGTCGGATTATAATATCAGGGTGGAAAGTTCGGCGACACCACGCTGTGGGATATTGAGATTCACTTTTCCAGAAAATGAAAAATCCCGCATCCAGATAGATTTGGCCCGTAAAGTAGGTGGAACTTCTACTTATCAGCGTGTTGAGGTAGTGGATAAGTATACCATCAAAGGCTGGATGAAATGTCCGCCCGAAGGTGGAGGTTGGGGTAATGGTGAAGGCAACACCAATTACACGGTATATTTTTATGCGCAATTCAGTAAACCAATGGACGATTACGGATTTTGGAGTGCCGATATACCGGATGGTTGGAAACGGAAAAAGGATGAGGTGGTAAGTGCACGATACCTGAAAAGAGTGGCGGAAGCTCCTGTTATTAGGAATGTTAGCGAACTTGAAGGAAAACATTTGGGCTTTTTCAGTGAGTTCCCGACTCAGAAAGATGAAGAAATTACCTTGAAAGTGGGCATCTCGTTTGTGGATTTGTCGGGCGCTGAAAAGAATTTTAAGGCTGAAATAAAGGATAAAACTTTCGACGAAGTAAAAACTGAGGCACAAAATCTCTGGAATGAGGAATTAAGTAAAGTTCTAATTTCAGGCGGGACCGACGACCAAAAGACGGTGTTCTATACCGCTTTGTATCACACAATGATTGATCCCCGAATTTATGAAGATGTGGATGGACGATATGTCGGCGGTGATTTGAAAATACACGAAAACGATGATAGTTTCACCAAACGTACTGTTTTTAGCGGATGGGATGTTTTCAGAAGTCAGTTTCCGCTTCAAAGCATTATAAATCCGGTGCTGGTAAGTGATCAGATAAATTCATTGATTACGCTGGCGGAACAAAGTGGAAAGGAGCATTACGAGCGGTGGGAAATTCTGAATGCTTATTCGGGCTGTATGTTGGGAAATCCGGCATTGGCAGTATTAGCCGACGCGTATGTGAAAAACATAAAGACTTACGATATCGAAAAGGCTTATCGTTATGCATTGAATACCTCTGCTAAGTTTGGAAACGACAGTTTGGGTTATTCGCCCACTGCTTTTGGAATTTCTCATACCCTGGAATATGCCTATACCGATTGGTGCATTGCTCAGTTGGCGAAAAAATTAGGGAAAACTGAGGATGAAAAGTTGTTTATGCAAAAATCGCAGGCATACCGTAATATTTTTGATGCTGAGAAAGGCTGGTTTCGTCCTAAATTGAGCGATGGTACATGGGAGCCATGGCCCGAAGATGGTCGCCTGACAGAATGGTACGGTTGCATAGAATCGAATCCTTATCAACAGGGATGGTTCGTTCCGCACGATGTTGACGGGATGGTCGAATTGATGGGCGGCAAAGCAAATGTATTGATGGATTTAAAAACTTTTTTCGACAATGCGCCATCACATCTGTTGTGGAATAACTTCTACAATCACGCCAACGAACCGGTACATTTTGTGCCTTTTCTATTTAATAAGTTAGATAACCCCTGGCTAACTCAAAAATGGACACGTTTTATTTGCCAAAACGGCTACAAGAATACTGTAGAAGGATTGGTGGGAAATGAAGATGCGGGGCAAATGTCGGCATGGTACATTCTGTCGTCAGCGGGGATTCACCCTTCCTGTCCCGGAAATACCCGGCAGGAAATTACCAGTCCGTTATTCGACCGGATTGAGTTTAAATTGGATCCCAAATACTACAAAGGAGAAAAATTCACCATCATAGCTCATAACAACAACCCCGAAAATATTTACATCCAAAAAGCGAAATTAAACGGGAAAGATTACGACAATTGTTTTATTGATTTTTCAGATATTTCGTCCGGTGGAACACTTGAGCTGTTTATGGGAAAAGAGCCCAATACTAACTGGGGAAAGAATTAAATACAGGACTGTTGTAATGAAAAGTAAATTGTTGTTTCTTTGCTCATTTTTGCTGAATATACCTATGGTAAGTATGATTGGCTAAAACAGTATTATGGTTGTGCTGATTCGCGTGAGTCTGTAGCAATTAATCCAATAAAACAAATAATTGAATGAATAAGAAAAACATATATTGTTATATTATTTTTGCTGCTTTATTTCTTATATGTTTTAACAGCAGGGTTTTTTCGGCTCCTACTGTTACCGAACTCAAATGTGAAAATCTCATTCATCCCAATGCGATTGACAATACCACTCCTCATTTTAGCTGGAAGGTTTTAAATGAGGCAGCTAAAATGCAACAACAATTTTATGAGATTCAGGTTGCTTCCGATAGCGTGGCGCTGACAGCAGGCACTGCCGATTTATGGAACACTGGTAAATTTGCTTCCTCTTCGTCGGTGATGGTTTCGTATACAGGGAAAGCATTATCTTCCCGTTCGTTATGTTATTGGCGGGTACGTATCTGGAATGAAAAAGATGAGGTTTCGGCGTGGAGTGATATAGCCCGCTTTGGAGTGGGAATTCTCCATAAGAATGAATGGACAGGGAAGTTCATCGGTTTACCTGCCAGTGCTGGAAACACGGAAACTCCTTTGTTGAGGAAAAAATTTATGATTGAAGGGGAAAGTACAGCGTTTCTACATGTAAATTCATTAGGATATCACGAAGTTTACCTGAATGGAAAACGGGTGGGTGATGCGGTATTGTCACCCGCGATTTCTCAATTGAATAAAAGATCCTTAACCGTAACTTACGACGTGACTTCTTACCTCCGGACAGGAGAAAACGAGCTGGTATTCGGGTTAGGAACGGGCTGGTATAAAAATACAGCCTACGATGTATCACCTATTTATCCTACACCGGTGGGAGCGAAAGTGTTGGCGGAACTTGATTTAATGAAGAATGAGGGATGGGAGACCGTTGTTACTACTGATTCAACCTGGGAAGGCCGGGAAACAGGCTATAAAGATACCGGATCATGGAACGTCCTTAATTTTGCAGGTGAACGGGTGGATGCTAAACTCAATCCTACAGATTTTTCTGCTGAAACTCTCAATACCATGAGTTGGGTACCTGTCATCGAAATGGATATCCCGAACATAACACTGTCACCTCAGTTGACAGAACCTGATAAGATTCAGGAAACTATTTTGCCCCGCACGTTGACTAAATTAAGTAATTATGTATGGTTGGTGGATATGGGTAAGTCAGTAACCGGCTGGTTCGAACTGAAATTCCCCAAATTATTTGCCAATCAGAGTATTGTGATGGAATATTCGGATTATCTGGATAATCAGGGGGCGTTTGTCGATCAGGGACAAAAGGACACTTATATATCTTCCGGAAAAGTAAATGAAGTATTTTGCAATAAATTCAATTACCATGCTTTCCGATATGTAAGAATTACGATGAAAGCTGAGCCTAAGATGGAAGATATGAAGGCTTACCTGATTCATACCGATTATCGTCCGGCTGCTTCATTCGAATGCTCCGATCCTGACTTGAATGCCATTCATGATATGATAGAATATACCATGCGGTGTTTGACCTATTCGGGTTATATGGTCGATTGTCCGCATCTTGAGCGCACCGGTTATGGTGGCGACGGCAATTCCTCGACCATGACTCTGCAAACCATGTATGATGTGTCGCCTCTGTTCAGTAACTGGCTGACAGCCTGGGGTGATGTGATGCGCGAAGGAGGAAGTCTTCCCTATGTAGCTCCAAATCCCGGTGGGGGTGGTGGCGGACCCTATTGGAGTGGTTTTATCATCATGGCGCCGTGGCGTACCTATATCAACTACAATGATGATCGGTTGATAAGAAAATACTATCCGGCAATGAAGTCGTGGCTGGAGTATGTGGCGCAATATACTGTCAACGGTTTGTTGCAGGACTGGCCGAATACGAGCTACCGTATGTGGTTTTTGGGTGATTGGCTGGCTCCTGCCGGAGGAGGTTCCACCGATGATTTGGTGAATAACTGTTTCATAAGTCAATGTTTCGCTACTATGGAGAAAATTGCGGGGGTACTGAACCTGTCCGATGATGCTCAGATATTTAGGCAACGTAAGGAAACGCTGAATCAATTATTGCACGCTAATTTTTATAGCAGGGTTTACAAATCCTACGGCAATTCTTCACAACTTGACCTTTCATATCCCATGTTGGTAGGCGCTACTCCTTCCAATCTGTACGATGGGGTAAAGAGCAGATTGCTGGATGCGACTGCAAGAATAAATAACGGACACATCGGTGTCGGACTGGTAGGTGTCCCCATCCTCACTGAATGGGCAATTCAAAACCGGGCAGCCGACTTCATGTATACCATGCTGAAAAAACGCACTTATCCGGGGTATTTGTATATGATCGATAACGGAGCGACTACAACATGGGAATCGTGGAACGGTGACCGGAGTCATATCCACAATTGCTACAATGGTATCGGCACATGGTTTTATCAGGCTGTTGGGGGCATTCGTCCCGATGAAAACAATCCGGGATACAAACACATGTATATTGATCCTCAGATCCCTACCGGACTTACATGGGCGAAAACAACCAAAGAATCTCCGTATGGAACTATTGCAGTGGATTGGCAATTGGATGTTACTCAGGAATTGAATTTAAATATCTCTTTGCCAGTAGGCACTTCAGCTACAGTTGCCATTCCCGAAGGGGCAAAAAGTTATTTGCTTAACGGTGAATTGATTTCGGTTGAAACACATAAAACCATCGAAATTGAAAACGGGGGAAATACCCTGGTTTTTATTTTCGACACAACTGATATTTCACCGATAAAGAAGAATACGATAACTGTGTTTCCCAATCCGTTCGACGACTACATTGTAATCAATGCTGACACTGAAAGTCAGGCGGCGATTTATGATCTGTCGGGTTGCATGGTCTGGATTCAAAAAACAAATGCAGGACAGAGCAGGATCGATACTTCAGCATTGTTACAAGGCGTTTATATTCTGAAGTGTAGCGACGAAGTAGTAAAGATTGTCAAATAAATACTAAGCGCTGATTAATATCGGTATTCTAATGTTAACTATGTGACTTATGTGATTAAAAAACTATTCAATTTACACGCTATTAATAGAAAACACTTTTTTTTAAAAAATATTATGAAAATCAGAATCACCCTTTTAGTTGCACTGATTATTGCAAGTGCCAACTTAAGTGCCCAACAAATTTCACCCTTCAAAAAAAACGATAGAGTAGTTTTTTTAGGAAACAGTATTACCGAAGCAGGTTATTATCATTCCTACATTTGGCTGTATTATATGACCCGCTTCCCGAACATGCCATTGAAGGTAATTGGTGCAGGAGTCGGTGGCGACAGGAGCCAGGAAATGTTCAAACGATTGGACGGAGATGTGTTCAGTAAAAAACCGACAGTTTTGGTAACTACTTTCGGAATGAACGACACCGGATATTTTGAATATAACCAACCGGGAGCCGATGAATATGCCGATAAAAGGGTGAGCGAATCTTATGAGTGGTACAAGAAGATTGAAGATAGATACAAGCAATTGACCAAAACGAAAATTGTACTCATGGGAGGTTCGCCATACGACGAAACAGCAATCATCGAAAATAATAATCCCTTCAGGAACAAAAACAAAGCCATGTTGCGTGTCGTGGACTTTCAACAGAAATCAGCAGTTGAAAACGGCTGGGAGTTTCTCGATCTTAATGCACCAATGACCGAAATAAATGAACGGGTTCAGAAAAATGATCCTTCGTTTACTCTTTGTGGGGGAGATCGCATCCATCCCGATAATGGCGGACACATGGTGATGGCCTATTTATTCCTCAAAGCACAGGGTTTTTCGGGTAAAGAAGTTGCCACGATGGATATTGACGGTTCAAAAGTGAAGGTAAAACTGGTATCGAACTGTTCCATTTCCGACATAAAGAAAACCCCTGCAGGCATTAGTTTTAACTATCTGGCGAAATCATTACCTTATCCTTTGGATACCATAGTCAGGGGTTGGAACTACAAAAATGCACAGGCCAAAGCCCTTGAAGTTATTCCTTTTATGGAAGAAATGAATAAAGAAACATTACGCATTAGCGGAATTAAGGGCAACTATCGTCTTATTATTGATAACGAAGAAATAGGTGTTTGGTCGGCGGATGCATTAGCAAAAGGAATCAATCTGGCAGCACTGAGCCACACACCTCAGTATCAGCAAGCAATGAAAGTTATGTTCCTTAACGAGGAGCTGCTGGAAGTTGAACGTCGTTTCAGAGAGTATATGTGGGTTCAATATACCGTTTTTTACAAAAAAGGATTGTTGTTCTCCAATAACAGGGAAGCGCTTAAAGTGCTGGATCAGCATCTTGACAACGGGTGGGTAAAAGCCCGGCGAGACCTTTACACCAAAGCGATGTCGCCCGAAATAAGGGAAACCTGGCAAAATGAAATGGATCTGATTGCATCAACGATTTACAAAATCAATAAGCCCTTGAAAAGAAAAATATCACTCATAAAAATTGATTAACCGTCAGAGCTTGAATAGAACCTTAGAAAGATAATATGATGAAAGGATTTTTATATAGAAATTTCATAATAATAGCTGCATTTTTACTGCTTTTTAGTAGTGAAGTTACTGCAATCGTGAAAGTTACCGAACTAAGATGCGAGAATTTGCTCAATCCCAACGCGATTGATAATACAACACCGCATTTCAGTTGGAAGATAAGTGCTGAAAACGGAAAAATGCAACAGCAATTTTATGAAATTCAGGTGGCCTCCGATAGCCTTATATTAAAAAAAGGAAAGGCTGATTTATGGAATTCAGGTAAATGCAGGTCATCAGAATCCGTGATGATTTCATACCAAGGAAAGAAGTTAGCCTCCCGTTCATTAGCCTATTGGAGGGTAAGGATTTGGAACGATAAAGGAGATGTTTCGCCCTGGAGTAACATTGCCCGTTTCGGCATAGGAATCCTTAGTAAATCAGAATTAAAAGGGAATTTTATTGGTTTGGATGCTGCTGCCGGTAATACCCAGACACCGCTGTTGAGGAAAAAATTTAAAATCAATCAAATTAATACCACTTTTCTACACGTCAATTCGTTGGGTTATCACGAAGTGTACATTAATGGTAAAAAAGTGGGCAAAGATGTGTTGTCTCCGGCAGTATCCCACCTGACAAAAAGATCCATCACCGTTACTTACGATGTGACTTCCTGTCTCCGTAAAGGAGAAAACGAGCTGGTATTGTGGCTTGGAACAGGATGGTACAAAAAGACAGGTTTTAAGGCAACGCATGATGGCGCATTGGTAAACGCTCAACTCGACGTGATCAAAAAAGGGAATTGGGAAACCATTGTGGCAACTGATGCTTCCTGGGAAGCTTGCGAAACAGGTTATAAAGATACCGGAACATGGCAGGCCCTTCGTTTTGGAGGTGAACGTGTGGATGGCAGACTTATTCCGGCTGATCTTACTCCCAAAACACTTGGTCAACTCAAATGGTATCCTGTGATTCAAAAGGATATGCCCGATCTCGAAATATCACCCGAAATGACTGAACCAAATACCGTTCAGGTGACAATGATTCCGCAGGGTATTAAGCAACTGGATGATAAGCTTTGGTTGATTGACATGGGTAAAAACCTGAATGGATGGTTTGAAATAAAATTACCTGAATTGGGTGCCGGAGATTCTGTTGTGTTTGAATATACCGATTATCTGAACAAAGGTATTTTTGAAGATCAGGGACAGAAGGATATCTACATTGCTTCCGGAAAGGGAAATGAAGTGTTCCGCAATAAATTTAATCACCATGCTTTCCGCTACGTGAAAATTTCCAATTTGCAGGCTGCACCTCAGAAAGAGGATGTCCGGGCTTACCTGATTCATACCAATTATCGTGCAGCTTCTTCCTTTGAATGTTCTGATCCTGATCTGAACGCGATTCATGACATGATACAATATACCATGCGATGCCTGGCCTTTGGTGGTTATATGGTCGATTGTCCTCATCTTGAGCGGGCGGGCTATGGTGGCGACGGAAATTCCTCGACCATGACTTTACAGACTATGTACGATGTGTCACCATTATTCAACAACTGGTTAATGGCGTGGAACGATGCTATGCGCGAAGGTGGTAGCCTTCCTCACGTAGCGCCCAACCCGGGTGCAGGCGGAGGCGGTCCGTATTGGTGTGGTTTTTTCGTGATGGCTCCCTGGCGCACTTATGTCAACTACAATGACGATCGACTGATAAGAAAATACTATCCGGCAATGAAACAATGGCTTGGATTTGTGGATAAATATACGGTGAACGGTTTGCTGAAACGCTGGCCTGATACCGAGTACCGCGACTGGTACCTGGGCGACTGGCTCGCTCCAATGGGCGTAGATGCCGGCAATCAGCAATCCATTGATCTGGTGAATAACTGTTTCATCAGCGAATGTTTTGCTACCATGGAAAAAATTGCCGTAGTTTTAGGGAAGCCGGATGAAGCTCAGGAATTTAAAAAGCGTAAGGATGCGCTTAACAAATTGATACACGCTACTTTTTTCAATTCCGAAAACAAGATTTATGCTACTTCATCGCAGCTTGACCTGTCCTATCCGATGCTTGTGGGAGCAACGCCTTCAGACTTATACGAAGAGGTACAGCAACAACTTTTCAGTATGACAGCTGGGAAGAATAACGGTCATATCGGCGTTGGACTGGTTGGTGTTCCGATTCTAACCGAATGGGCCATTCAGAATAAAGCAGTGGACTTTATGTACACCATGCTTAAAAAACGCGACTATCCCGGATATCTGTACATGATAGATAATGGAGCTACTACCACCTGGGAGTATTGGAGCGGAGAGCGAAGCCGTATCCACAATTGCTACAATGGCATTGGCACCTGGTTTTATCAGGCAGTTGGCGGTATCCGTCCCGATGAAAAAAATCCCGGATACAAACATGTATTTATCGAGCCACAAATTCCGGAAGGGGTTACCTGGGCGAAAACTACCAAAGAAACTCCCTATGGAACGATAAAGGTCGACTGGAAATTAAAAACTTCAGATAAATCAGGAGTGGATATTTCATTGCCAGCGGGAGTTACCGCGACAGTCACTCTTCCTGAAAAAATCAAAAGTTGTACGATCAACGGGGAAGTGGTTAAGTTGAAAGGATCAACATACACCAACCGTTGAGAGTGATACCAGTATTAATTAACTAATCTTATATATCAATGAAATCCATTTTTTATTCATTATTCATTCTTCTGATTATGGGGGTCGGCGTATCATGTGAGGATAACAATTTCCTGGATGAGACGGCTACTACTGACCTCAATATTGATGTGGTTTTTTCTGATAGTACTTATACTGTCGGATTTTTAACTGAAATCTATCGAGATGTCGGTTTTGATACTGATCCTGGTAGGTTTAGTAATATATACACGCTGTATGGCGGCATGCAGGGCGCCTGCGACGAGGTAGAATACAGAGCATCTTCTACCATTACCACCGATGTTTTATTTGCCAGAGGTACGGTCAATCCTGTTATTATAGCTGCTGATGCATGGGAAAAACCCTATCAGAATATCCGCAGGGTCAATATATTGCTGAAAAACATTGACAGGTCACCACTTTCGGCAGGTAAAAAGAAAACCTATAAAGCGGAAGCACGGTTTTTACGTGCCTGGTATTATTTCGTGATGGTAAAACATTATGGCGGCGTTCCCCTGATTGGTGATACTGTGTATTTGAACAGTGAAGAAATTGAGCCGGTCAGAAATACCTTCGAAGATTGCATTAATTATATTACTTCAGAATGCGATGCGGCTGCACATGATCTGATCATAAAACCAACCGGACGTGAGTATGGCAGAGTAGGTGCCGGGGCTTGCAAAGCGCTGAAAGCAAGAGTGTTGTTGTATGCGGCAAGCAAATTGTATAATGGTAGCGATTATGCGCCTGAAGGTTTTCCGAAAGAGCTGTTGGGTTATCCGACATACGATCATGAGCGCTGGAGACTGGCCATGGAAGCGGCACTTGATGTAATTCGATTAAATGTGTATTCGTTGTATGTGGATAACAGTGAAGAACCGGGTCGTGGTTTTTACCGTTTGTTTGTGGCGGCCGACTGGGCGAATGAAGGCTCCACAAAAGGAACTATATTTGAGTATCAGGCACGAAAATCACTCAGATACCAGCAACTCTTTAATCCCCCCTCCCGTGGTGGAGGAGCCGGTGGTTTCCCTTATCAGAACTTAGTGGATGCATTTCCTATGATGGATGGTTCAAAATTCGACTGGAATAATCCTGCGCATGCCAATAACCCTTATACAAACAGGGATCCCAGGTTTAAGAACACCATCGTTCATGATCAAACTCCCGTACAAAACGGAGGAACTGCAAATGTTCCCGTCAATACTTATCTTAATGAAGATGGAAGTCCTTTTGATCAGGATGCTGTTCATACGGGAACTCCGACAGGATATTATATCTGTAAAATGACCCATCGTTCAACCTCGGCGAATTGGGTGGCTGCACCCACACAGGCACGACCACTGATGCGTTACGGAGAAATTCTGTTGTGTTATGCGGAAGCCGCCAATGAATATTCAGGTCCTTCGCAGGAGATTTATAATGCCCTGACCGCTATTCGTGAGAGGGCAGGAATACTGCCGGGTGTTGATGGTTTGTATGGTTTAAAGGCGAATATGAATCAGGAAGAAATGAGACAAGCTATTCGTGATGAACGACGGATTGAACTTGCGCTGGAAGGTTACCGCTTTTGGGATGTCAGACGCTGGATGATTGCAGAAGAAACTGAAAATAAAATTATGACAGGTTTGGAGGTACGAAAAGTGGGTGCAAAAAAAACTTACACCCGGTTTAATATCCGTCCACATGTGTTTCGTAAAGCCATGTACTACTGGCCTATCCCTTACAGGGAGATTTCCAAGTCGCCGGATCTGATTCAAAATCCGTATTATTAATTTTATAAATGATTACCAATATGAAAACTCACAATACGTTGAAGCAGTTGATGCTGTTGCTTCTGATGTTCCTTCCGTTCAGTTCGTGTGATAAATTTTCAGACGATTTCCCAACCGATTACACTGAATCTCCTAAAGAACTGGACGGTACATGGAAGATTATTAAGGCCTCAAGAAACGGATCGGATATTACTTCTCAATTTGATTTCACACAATTCAGACTTAATTTCAATAGCGATAAAACCTATACGATTGAAAATTACCTGCCATTTCTGGTAAAATCAAACGGTACATGGTCGTTGGATGATCCGCAATATCCTTTCAACCTTGTGTTTAGGGAAAACGGATCGGAGAATGCATTGATTTCCGGGTTGAGTTATCCGATCGTTAACGGCAAACGCCAGATAAATTTATCATTTAGTCCGGGTTGCCATAGTAATATTTATACTTATGTGTTCGAAAAAGTAACTAACTAAATTATCATGCTTCCGATGAAATATAATTATAAAATAAACAGTGGCTGGAAAGCAGCAATTCCTTTAACCCTTATTTTTTTGCTGGCATTATTCTCATGCATCTACTTAGATTCTGTAGAATATGAACCAACAGTGAAAGCTGGTGAGAAGGCGACTTTTACAATGAAGATAAGGGTAGAACCTGCCGAAAATGCCAATGATGACCGACTTGTGGTGGGTTATCTGGTTCCGAAAATATGGAATGCTGCCGCCAATACCAAGGTAACTTTTACCAGTAGTTTATATCCGGGGTCGGTAAGAACGATGTCGTTGATTCCGGCCGGGACACTGCCGAAAAATGGGGGTGGTTTAACCTGGGATGCTGCGCTGCGCGACAAGTATGGTTACGGTCCGAATGTGCTGGATGATATGGAATGGCTGGTTTACTGGAGTGATGATGTGGAATCGGTCACCGTACGTGAAAACTTCACTGTTGATGTAAAAATTGAAACACGGACCAGTCCTGAAAACATAAAGGTAAAATTAGGATTTTTTGTCAATCATACCAACGATGGATTAGGCACAAGTCAGGATCACTACAAGGTGTTATATACCGATTGCTTTGAAGTAGTGGAGGGCGAAGGAATCGTGATGGATTTCTGCGAATCACATTTCAATATGTTTCAACCTTCGAATGTGACAAAAGACGATATCGCGACCATTAAATTTCAGGGTGGTATTGCGCCGAATGCATTGGATGTCACAGATGAAGTGTATCTGTGCGCCACCGCTTATACAAATACAGGAAATGCGTATGAGAAATCTGATAGAAATGAGAAATCAAAAATGATCAAAGAGAATCAGGATGGTAAAACCTATAGTTTGACATGCTGGTTAGGGGATTATTTTAATATTCCGGCAAATGAATCTATTGAGAGGATAGAGTATTTCTTTTCGAACAAGGATGGCTCCATATGGGTCAAAGATGCTTCAAATGACGGAACAGAAACCTTGTTTGTCACTCCATGCATTTGTAAATAAGTCGCGATACAATCAATTCTTATATTAAACAAAATTTGATTATATGCATAATGTAATATATAATAGGATAAAGACAGGTTATTTCACATTAATATTCCTGTGGATGTTGTTTGCTCCGGTTTTTACAATAGCTCAGGAGTCTGGTACCGACAATTCCCCTGTTTTTTCAGGAAAAATTGTTGATCAATACGGTAATCAAATCAAAGGTGTGGAAATAGCCATAAAGAAAGGTAATATACTTACACTTTCTCATCCTGATTATCTGTACAAAGAAGTTAAATTGAAGGGGGAGCTTATTTCGGAAGAAAATTTAACCATAGTGATGACAGATAAATATCTTAAAAATCCCGAAATAGTGGATCGCCCATACGGAACTGTGGATAAAGAAAGTTTTCTGGGATCGGCATCGACCATTTATACTGATCAATTGTCATCAACTTTGTCGAGCACTATTATTCCTGCTTTTGCAGGTCGGTTTTCCGGTTTAAATACCCAGCAATACGCGGGATCTAAATCTAACCTTACTTCTGGTAGCGCTGGTTTAGCTTTAGACGGATGGATACCGGTTTTTGGTGCAGGCAATTACAGCGATAATTCGCAATTTACATTGAGGTCAAGGCAGAATAGCCCTGTGGTGATGGTGGATGGAGTTCAACGCGAACTTTTTTCTCTTGATCCGGAAGCTATCGAATCGGTTTCGATACAGAAAGATGCTTTATCGTCGATGTTGTTGGGAATGCGTAGCTCCCGTGGGGTATTGGTGATTACCACCAAGAAGCCCGTGGCGCAAGGATTTCAACTTTCATTTACAGGAAAGTATGGCATTCAGGAAGCGGTTAATACACCAAAACCCTTATCGGCTTATCAGTATGCTTATCTTTTGAATGAGGCCTTGCAGAATGACGGGAAAACTCCCGCATATACGTATACAGATTTTGATGCATTCAGAAATGGAACGAATCCGTTTACACATTCGAATATCAATTGGTATGATCAGGTAATGAAAAAACAGGCAAGTATTCAGTCCTATAACCTGAATGTTTCGGGAGGCGGTAAAGTAGCACAGTATTTTGTTAATCTGGAATATATGACTGAAGATGGTTTGTTTCGTACATCATTAGCCAACAGCTATAACACAAATTCAAAATATGAACGCTATTTAATTACCTCAAAGATCAATATTAATGTCACTGATGAGTTCAAGGCCGGTGTGACTGTTATTGGACGTATCGAAGATGGTAATCAACAGGGAGCAAGAAGTTCAAATATCTTACATGCAATTTATACAACGCCGAATGGTGCTTATCCGATATATAATCCGAACGGATCGTTTGGCGGGAATGTATCTTTTCCGAATAACCTTTGGTCGCAGGCTGTTAATTCCGGTTATGCCACCGATAATGCACGTGATGCATTAGCCAATCTTAATTTGAGTTATGATTTTGGAAAATGGGTGAAAGGACTTTCAGCAAAGGCTATTGGAAGTGTTTCTACTCAGAGCAGATCAGCTTTGTCCCGCGCAAAACAAAGCATTACCTATGAGTATATACCGGGTGAAACAGGTGAGGATCCAACCTATGATCCTTTTGGTTCTACCATCACACAATCGAATGATTTTATCCCTGTGTCCAACTACCAATACATGTACGGACAGTTTGGTTTAGATTATGGTACCACGATTGGTAAACATGGCATTGATGCAAGTGTGTTCGCCGATGTACGGCAGGTGCTCACAAATTATAATTTGCCGGATCAACCAACCAATTTGTATGCTCAGGGGAAATATAATTATGCAAAGAAATATTTTGTTGAGGCAGCTGTTAACCGCAGCTACTACAATGGTTATGCACCGGGTAAAAGATGGGGTACATTTTATGCTTTCGGCCTGGGTTGGAATGTTAGCAAAGAAGATTTCCTGAAAGATCTTAAATGGCTGGATTTATGGAAAGTACGCGGGGTGTATGGAAAAACGGGAAGTGGAATTGATAATGCCGGATATTATACATGGAGACAGTCGTTCAGCGGTGTTTCTGTTTCGGAATACAGTTATCCTCAGGGTTATTCCCGTGGAGGATTTCAACTTGCAGTTCTTGAGAATAGTCCTTTGGCAAACGTAAATCTTACCTGGGAGAAAGCCTATAAAATGAATATCGGAACTGATGTTGAATTGTTTAATAAACGTCTGCATTTTACCGCCGACTATTATTACGACAAATACTTTGATGTGCTTCAGTCGAGAGGTAAAAGCATAGAGTTGATTGGCATCTCTTATCCCGCCGAAAACCTTGGAGAGTATTCGGTTCAGGGACTTGAACTTTCGTTTACATATCAACATCATATCGGTAAATTTAACTATTTCATTACTGCCAACTGGAACCGGGAAAGCACTAAGCTGCTGTTCATGGATGAACAATTTGTGGCTAAATCACAAGACTATAACCGACGTACGGGAAAACCTTTGTCGGCTCAGTTCGGACTGGTTGCCGACGGTTTCTTCTCTTCACAGCAAGAGATTGAATCATCGCCGGTGGTGGAAGGTTATACCATTCGTCCGGGGGATGTTAAATATAAAGATTTGAATACTGACGGAGTAATTGATCAGTATGACCAGCAAATGATTAGCGGCGACAAACCCTTGAGCTATTTTGGTCTCAACCTGGGATTCGAATACTGTGGCTTTGATTTCTCTGTATTATTTCAGGGAGTTTATAACAGGGACTTGTATTTGGGAGATCCGGTTTTAATGGCTGGGTTCCAAACGATAGGACAGGCCTATGGTCAGGCGTATGAACACATGATGAATCGCTGGACGCCTGAAACTGCGGCAACAGCAACTTTTCCACGACTCACCGCAGGGGGGAATCCTTACAATACGAATCCAAATTATCTCGCGACATCCCTGTGGGTTAGATCAGGCAACTACATCAGGCTGAAAAATTTAAGCATTGGATATACACTGCCCGAAGCTTTCTCACGGAGTTTTCTGGGAGGTGTGAAAGTAAAAGTGTTTGTTGCCGGTCAGAATTTGCTTACACAATCGGCTTGTAACCTGGTGGATCCTGAAGTTACCAACTTCACAAATTCTCCTTTGCTACGTGGGTTTAATACAGGCATTAATATTAAGTTTTAAGATAAAAAACGACAGATATGAAATTAAAGAAACAGTTTGCATTCATAGGATTAAGTATATTCCTTGCTTTGTGGTCGTGCGACGATTACGAGGATTATCCTATAGAGCAGTTTACAATAGATTATGTGTTTTCAACCACCGACTCACTGGGTGTCAATGCCAAAGCTTATCTGGATGCTATTTATGCCACCATGTACAATGGACATAACCGTATTGGCGGAGATTATTTGGATGCGGCGACGGATGATGCGCTCTCTTCTTCATTAACGGAAAGCAGCGTACAGCGGTTGTTCTCGGGAAGATATACACCCACAAGTTTGGTTGGCGGTGAAATGGATTGGGCCAGGTATTATGCAGGTATTCGCAAAGCCAATACCTTTATTAATAACATTGATGTGGTGCCGCTCATGAATACTTTCAAGAATAATGTGGAAGATAGTATTCCTCTGAACAGGGCATGGAAGGCTGAAGCACGTTTTCTAAAGGCTTATTTCTATTTTGAACTGGTGAAAAGGTACGGAGGCGTTCCAATTGTAAGAGATACTCCTTACGAATTAGGAGATAATGTGGAAATACCACGCAATACTTTCGAACAATGTATTGATTATATCACCTCTGAACTTGATGCGATAAAAGATAGTTTGCGGTCGATTCCGATTGCCAACGTGAATAGCGACGGACATGTGGTTACGCAGGAAGCTGCAATGGCGTTAAAGTGCAGGGTATTGCTCTATGCTGCCAGTCCCCTTTTCAACGAAAGACCCATTGAAGCCTCCAACGAATTGGTCGGGTATGCCAACTATGATGCAGAACGATGGAAAGTTGCCGCAGATGCCGCAAGGTCATTTATGAACACTTATTCCAACTTTGCATTAAATATGAGTTTCAGTGGCCTGTTTCTGAACGATTATGGAGTTAATAACAATAAAGAGATTATTTTCTTCCGCCAGGGATCAAAAAATACAGAAATAGAATCGCGTAACGGACCGGTAGGTTTCTCGGGAAATAACCTGGGAACGGGAAGAACCAGCCCGACACAGAATTTGGTGGATGCATTCCCGATGAAAGATGGAAAAGCAATTAACGATCCGACTTCGAAATATACTTATTCACTCTCGAATATGTATCAGAATCGAGATCCCCGATTAGATCTGACGGTGTTGCATAACGGATCTAAATGGTTGAATACCACATTAGAAACATTCAAGGGAGGAATTCATAATCCAACAGGTGCCACGCAAAAAACAAAAACAGCTTATTACCTGCGCAAGTTTATGGGTAACTTCGAAAATCAGGCAAACTATACCGAACAGCTCCATACCTGGATCATGTTAAGATATGCCGAAGTACTACTCAATTTTGCTGAAGCCCAAAATGAATATGCCGGTCCCTCTGATGAGGTGTATCAGGTGATAAAGAACATTAGAAAAAGAGCTAAGATTGAAGCTGGTACCAATGGAATGTTTGGTCTGAAGGCTGGGATGACAAAGGAGGAAATGAGAGCAGTGATCCAAAATGAAAGAAGGATTGAATTCGCATTCGAAGAACATCGTTACTGGGATATCCGCAGATGGAGAATTGCTGAAGATATTTTTACGCTACCTGTTAAAGGGCTTTCTATCATTAAAGATGGAGGTACACTGACTTTTAATGTTGTGAATGTTGCAACTTCAACATTCGAAACGAAAAGATACTTGTATCCTATCCCATATTCCGAAGTAGTTAAGAATAGCAACATGATTCAAAATCCAAATTGGTAAGCGCTATAGCTATCAATTTATCTAATACTAATTGATTGAGATGAAAAGATTAATTTTATTATTTATAAGTACCCTGTTCGTTGCGTTTATGTTTGCGCAACAAATTCAACTAAGAGGAAAAGTACGTTCAACCGATGGAGAAGAACTGATTGGCGTGAGTGTTTATGTTGAGGGAAGCACGAATGGTACTGTCACGGATATTAATGGTAGTTACCAACTGACTGTGAAATCCGGAGACAAAGTGACATTCTCGTACATCAGTTTTAAAAAAGAGACAATAACTGTAGTTAACCAAAAAGTATTGGATGTTCAACTTGCACCCGACCAGACCAGTCTGGATGAAGTAGTTGTTGTTGGTTATGGCAAGGTAAAACGACTTACCATGACAGGTTCGGTCAGCTCTGTTACTACAAGGGATTTGAGAATCATTCCTACCTCGAGTGTTCAAAACGCACTTTATGGTAAATTGCCCGGATTTTTTACGCAACAGCGTTCAGGACAGCCGGGTAAAGATGCTTCCGACTTTTTTATCCGTGGGGTGAGTTCTCTTAATGCCGAAGGGAATCAACCTTTGATTATTGTGGATGATGTGCAGTATTCGTATGATCAGTTACAACAAATTAATGTCAATGAAATAGAAAGCATTTCAATTCTGAAGGATGCTTCTACCACAGCTGTTTATGGTATAAAAGGTGCCAATGGTGTATTGGTGGTTAAAACCCGAAGAGGACTGGAAGGAAAACCGCAAATAAATGCCCGTTTTGAGACTGGGATACAAATGCCTGTTCGTACTCCCAAATTTTTGAATTCATACCAAACAGCCTCTTTAGTAAATGAAGCGTATGAAAATGATGGTCTGAACCCGATATTCTCAGATGAAGACCTGAGATTATTTCAAACAGGAGAAGATCCTTACGGACATCCGGATGTAAATTGGTACGATGAAGTTTTCAAAAGTACTGCCTATCAGCAAAATGCAAATTTGGATATCTCCGGCGGTTCACAAAAACTTAAATACTTTATCACTGGTGGGGTTTTCTCGCAAAATGGATTGGTAAATGATTTTAGTGACTCTTTTAATGAAGTGAACACCAACTACTATTACAAAAGGTTTAATTATCGCACCAACCTTGATTTTGATGTTACTAAAACATTAAACTTACGATTGGATATGACCTCCCGCTTCATGAATATCAATGAACCAAGAGGGGTGAATGCCACCGGTGAAATTTACAATTTCGCAAAAATGCGACCTTATTCGGCTCCGGTGTTAAATCCGAATGGATCTTATGCGTATATCTACGATACGGATGATAAAAATCCGACAATTAATGCGCGTCTTGCCAACGAAGGTTACAAACGAACCAGAAGGTTTGATTCGAATATCCTCTTTGGAGCAACCCAGAAATTGGATTTTATTACTAATGGACTTTCCGCTTCTTTGAGGATAGCCTATTCAAGTATTGACGAGAATTACCGTCAGGCTGCCCGCTATTCTTATCCGACATATCATTATGATTCAAAAACAGATACGTATTCTATTCATCCGAATAAGAATTATGCCTATGGAAATTATACGATAAACGGTGATCAGGTACAATCGATAAAGGATTTGAACTTGCAGGCTTTTCTGAATTACGAAACAATAGTTAATAAAGACCATCATCTGAAATTAATGTTTTTATACAACAGACAGAGCCGTACGGTTGATAAAGATTATTTCTCTTCAGCTCAGGTTCCCGCGAATTTTGAGGGTTATACCGGTACTGTCGGGTACAATTTCAAGAATAAGTACCTCGTTGATTTTAATATGGCATATAATGGTACCGACCGTTTCGGGAAGGATAATCGTTTTGGCTTTTTTCCTGCCATCGGATTAGGATATAGTATTTCGGAAGAAAAATTCTTTAAAGAAGCAATCTCTAATGTTCAATTATTGAAACTGAGAACTTCTTACGGATTGGTTGGTTCCGATATTGCCCCGGGAAATCGTTACCTGTACAAACAGGTTTATGAAAAGGGGGGTGGCTATAATTTTGGGGAAGCAAATGAAAAAACCTATGATTCCTACAGAGAAGGGGTGCTTGGTAATGAATTGGTAACCTGGGAGAAAGCTAAGAAGTTTGATGTGGGTATTGATTTGAATATGTTCGACAAACTGTCCTTGACGGTTGATTATTTCTATGATTATCGTTATGATCAATTGGTTGAAAGGCAGGATGCACCACTGATACTGGGAATTGGTGTTTCTCCGATGAATATCGCCGAAACTTCAAACAGGGGATTCGACGGACAAATCGGTTACCAAACGAAACTGGGATCAGTATTCTTTAACACAAATTTTGTGTTTTCTTATGCTAAAAACAAGGTAATTTACAAAGCAGAGGCTGAGCAGAGACATCCATGGCTGGCTGAGACAGGAAGACCTATCGGGCAACCTTTTGGCTATACTTTTGAAGGCTATTATTCAAAAGAGGATATTGATGTGATTAATAGTGGAAATCTTACCGGTGATGGTTTGGTGGCAGTGGCAATACCTAATACTGATGTGCCGGTTCAGGCGGGAGATTTGAAATACAAAGACCTGAATCTTGATGGTGTCATTGATGATTTTGATAAAGGAGCCATTGGTAAACCCAATTTACCCAGTACTACGTTGGGCTGGTCATTTGGTGCCACTTACAAAGGTTTCTCCGCCAGTGTGTTGTTCCAGGGTTCCTTCGATTATAGTTTCAGTGTTATTGGTACAGGGATTGAACCATTCAAAAGCCAGTTTCAACCCATCCATTTGAACCGCTGGACACAAGAAAGAGTGGATAACGGAGAACCAATAGAGTTTCCCCGTCTGACACGAAATCCTTCTTCAGTAAATAGCGCCGAGGCTTATATGTCGGATTTCTGGTTAGTGGATGCCTGGTATATACGTTTGAAAACAGTTGATTTATCCTACCAGATTCCTGAAAAGATTTTACCTGAAAATGTGGGTAGCGCACGTTTATATGTCAATGCTTATAATCTGTTTACTATCACTAATTATGACAAGTACCAGCAGGATCCTGAGATTAAAACGAACTCGGCAGGTGATGCCTATATGAATCAACGGGTAATCAGTCTCGGATTACAAGTATCTTTCTAAAGTTTAAAGAATGAGAATAACATCTATAATCATATTATTTCTGGCAACTCTTTCGGTAGTCGGGCAAAATTATCTTAAAAACGGAAGTTTTGAATATGGCCTGAATACCCGTTGGGAATATGCGGTGACAAGCAATTCGCAAGCGACCTTTACCCTTGACAAAAGCACAAGAGTGATGGATGGGAGTGTGGAGCTAAAAATTAATGTGTCGTCGATATGGAGATCGGAGGTGAATTCCGTTAAAGCGACCACTCACATGACAGCCGGAAATGATTCTCTTTATCTTTTACGCTTTTGGGCACGTGGCCCTGAAGAATCGAAAATATATGTTGAGGTTGTAGGGAGTAGCACACCGGGTGTTTTATATGAAATGCATACGGGGAAAACCTTGTTTCATTTACCCTTTAAATTTGATCCTAATAAACCTGATAAAGAGGTACAAATCAATTTTTATTTCAGAGATGATTTGACTAAACAGAAAATCAATAATTCGACGACATGTGTTGTAAATACACTGAATGGAGCCACTTATTTTCTGGATGGTGTCGAGGTGCTGGATCCTGATAATCAACAGAATATTGATGTTATTAATACCTACAACTGGAATCATAACAGGGCAAGCACAGTTTCAGGTTGGGTGGCGGGCGACAATGATGTTTCTTTGTTATTGCCCGACGGACGAACCATCTGGTTCTTCAACGACTCATTTTATGCTAAAAATAACAGAACAATAAACCGTTTAAGTGATATCGGAAGATTTATCCGTAATGGTGTTGTCATTCAGGAGTTGAACGGCAATCTCATTACGCGTCCGGTAACCGATCAGGGGGGACAATGGGTATATTTCAGAATTCCCCAGGATCAGGTGATTATGGATGGAAGTAGTGTGAAAAACTTTTTCTGGGTGGGTGATGCCATCATGGAAGATGGAAAAGTAAAGGTACATCTTATTGAAGTGGCTGAGCTCAACGGGACGGCAGTGGACACGAAACGTTCCTATGTAGCCTCATTTTCATATCCTGCGTTGGAATATCTGGGAATGGAAATAAAACCGGATTATTGTTCTTCATTTGAGACGTTTTTCGTGGACGATGCTGATAATAAGATCTATCTCTATCGGTCGGAAGGTCAGAGTTATACGCATGTTGCGCGTGCCGATAATGGAAATCTCAATGGTAAAAACGGAGCATGGGAATACTGGAATGGAAGCACCTGGACAACCAACAGGGCGGAAGGTGACGGTCCCGCCGGTAGAACTATCAATATGATGGCAGACGGAGTGACGAAATTAGGTCCGGGAAACTACGCCCAGGTTTCAATGCCTCCGATGAGTCACGACGTTCAGGTCTCTTTTGCACCGGCACCTCAGGGTCCGTGGACAGCCAAACAAACTGTATATACAGCTACCCGCGACTCGGCATCCTGGTATTATATGCCTAACTTTCACGGACAATTGCCCAATGGTAATTATTCCATTTCATTTTCGGCCAACTTTACCTATTGTTTGTTCTTTTGCAGAACCTGCGACACCTGGGCTTTTGTCGATAAATACTGGTACCGCCCCCGTTATATCCAGGTGGATTTACTAGCGCTTTCGCCCTTCTCTCCGAAAACAGATTGTGCGGGTGTTGCCGATGGTAATGCTTATATCGATGCGTGTGAAGAGTGTGTGGGAGGAACAACAGGAAAAGAACCATGCGTAGCAGGTATTGCTAAGTTGTATTCCGAATGCAATTATACAGGTACTGCCATCGGATTGAATGTCGGGGATTATTCGGCTGAAGATCTGGTTACACTTGGTTTCTCCGATAATGATTTATCGTCGCTTGTGTTGGAAGATGGGTATGTTGCTGAATTATACGACGAAAATGGTTTTGCCGGAGATTCCGTCACCATTAATTCATCTGTAAGTTGTATTGAAGCAGCATCTTTCAACAACAAAACAAGTTCTCTCATTATCAGGCGTAAAGGTATCACAGATTTGTCGGGCTTGTATGCCATTCATAACAAACAAAGTGAGTTGTATATGAGTATTGAAAACCAAAGCCTTGAAAACAAAGCGCTAGTTATCCAGTCTGAATATACCGGTCATGAATCGCAACAATTCGAACTTGATTATATCGGTAATGGTTACTACAACATTATCAATAAAGCCAGTCGTTTACCAATAAGTACTGTTGATTTTAGTAAAACAGCCAGAGCGAATATCGAACAGTGGAATGGTTTGAACTATGTGAACATTACAGGTTCTGAAGGAGGAACCATATCAGCTCAATATGAGGCTACTTCGACCACCGAGAGTATCGACAAGTTAATCGATAACAATACTGCAACAAAATACCGTACGGCACATGGTCGCGCATGGGTGCAGTATCAATCGGCCACACCGCAGGTTGTGACACATTATAGCGTGGTGGCAGCTAATAATGCTCCCCTAAGTGACCCCAAAAACTGGTCGCTTTATGGCTCCAATGATGGAACCAACTGGACTAAGCTGGATACTGTTTCAGGCGCAAAATTCCAGTCCCGTTTCGAGGCAAAGGAATTCTCCATCAGCAACGAAGCCGCTTATACCTACTACCGGATGAACATGGAATGTTACTCGGGAAATACCTTGCATTTGTCCGAATGGAAATTGTGGGTGGGAGTAAGCCCTGAGCAGGGTGTCGACAATCAGCAATTCATTATTCAGGATGCGGGCGATGGCTTTGTGAAATTTTTCAACAAGCACAGCGATATGGCGCTGGAAGTGCTGGATGGATTTGATTATGCCGGAGCTAATGTGTGGCAGGTTCCAGAGATTGGACAGTCAGGTACCTTATGGAAATTAGTGGATCCGCAAACGCATTCAGCAGTTGAAATAGCAGATGATAACCCGCAAATGATCATTTACCCGAATCCTGTCAGGCAATTGCTTAATATCCAATTGCCAATGGAATGGCAGGGGAGTGATTTATTTATTTATAATATCAATGGATCTTTGGTTTTCTCAGGTAAAGTGAGCACAACATCATTTGATGTCGGCCACCTTCCATCGGGATATTATGTGACCAAAATACAGAAGGAAGATGATGTGCTGGTAAGCCGTTTTATCAAACATTAAAATAATCCAATGGACAATTAAATTTTAAAAACTATTCATCAGAAATATAGTTTGTGTTTATTTATTAATTTATTAAATCAATTTTGTTATGAAAAAAAATTTAACACATTTTGCAGTTAGCAAAAAAATGGCTTTGACGGTTGGAACATTTGTTGTTCTGGCGGTGGTTCTGTTTTCGTGTATTCATCTTCGGGCAGTGTATTATCCCGAAACTGTTCAAGTTAACTCCACCTTTGAAGTAAAGATGGTTGCCGACATGAACAACCCTTTAGACGGCCAAATTACTGAACGTTTTGGTTATGGTTTCGTGGGAGTGCTTCTTCCTGTTGGTTGGACCATTGACACCACATCGGTTGCATATGACTACAGAGGAAAAGATAATGAATTTGATAACCAGCATGTAACAGGAGAACTTTTCTTCAACGAAGAAATGACAGCGTATTGTATCACTTTAGATAATGAAGCCTGGGGAGACGAATACTATTGGCAGGGTTTCCGTACCGACAACCGTTTACATTCCAATAATATGGATAGTGTTGTTATCAGGTTCAATGTTACAACCAATAATCAGGTGGGTGATTATATGATGTTGGTTGGAATACAGGAATCCTCCTATGATAAAGACGGGACGACAAAAATACCGGGAGATCCGGGCAATACGTTGATGGATAATAAACCCGATGGTCCTTTCTATAAAACAGGTAATCCCTCAAGTGATGAATTCAGTAAAGAATACTTAACAATAAAAGTTGAACAGGGAACAGGTACTGGAGGTATTAAATACTCAGAAAAAGACAAAGAAAATTATACAGTTTCATCCTTAGGAAATGGTAAATTGCGTGTAAATTTACTGAATGAACTCAAAGTGGGTGCAACCTGCATTGTATATGACATCAATGGACGCCAAACTGCAACACAGGAATTGACTCAAATGGAAAATACCCTTGACATAACTTTACGTCAGGGAACTTATTTCGTAGCCCTTCAGAAAGATGGCATACGTTCATCTAAAAAGGTTTTGGTGAAATAGTTTGTTTTATTTTATGTTAGAAAATCTCTGGCTTAAAATGTAGTCAGAGATTTTTTTTTTGCTACCTATCCAACTGTCCAAACACCTGTTTTAGCAAATTTGTCACCCGTGCCTGCGGATCTTTTCGGATTTTTTGCTCCTCTAGACCCACTTGCAGGAACAAACCTTCGAGGGCGCGTTGGGTAGCATAAGCACTCAAATCCGTATTAACAGCTTGCAGTCCGGTAATTTGTCCGACGGTCGATTTGGCGACATTGTTCCAGGTATAAGTCAGTGTGCTCCATGATTCCTGTGTAGAAATTCCACCAATCAAATCTTTTTCAAGAGAAATCTGCATCCTGGGTTTAAATGCAGCAAACAGCTGGTCGTAAGTTGCTTTTCTCAGATATTCCGTTGCCGCCTGGTTTCCCCCGAACAATATGGAGGTTGCGTCCGTAAAACTCATATTGAGAATGGCTGAAGTAAAGATAGGTTTGGCTTCTACAACAGCATCTTCTGCTGCCCGATTGATTCGTAGCACTACGTCATCTACAAGTGTATTTCCTCCGGGTATCAGTTTAATATTTTCGACGATGGTCTGCGCTTCTGCCGGCAGCAGAATTTTCATGGCAGCGTTGGTATAAAAAGCATCCTGCTGATGCAGCAAACTTACCGAATTTGTCAAACCCACCTGCAGGGCTTCTTTCAGACCTGACGTATTGGTATAAGTCGTCGGGATGCCAGTTGATTGGCTCACTGCGGGCAGCCCGGAGGCTATTTGCATTAAAACATCGCAGCTACTCAGGGTAATGCTGAGGGCGATCAAACTAAAGAATACTGTTTTCATATTTTTGCTGTTGAAGTGGTTTATACTTCTGTCTTCTTTCCTGAATCAAACAAAGGAAAAGCTTCCGGAAGATTGTTTCTGCAAATGTAAACAATTTATTAGTTAGTCTGTCAGGGTAGATGATTCCTCCCTTTGAAGGTAATTTGAAGTTAACCTTTCAGATAAGTATCTCGTCTTGTATGATACATAGTTCTATATTGTTCTTTCAGTTCATCAGACAAATATGAATTTGTAATCAACTCTTCAGCCTTTGTATAACCGGCACAGAATTTTTCGATTTCTCTTTTTACCATAGTCTTTGGTAAACCTAACCTGTTTCCAAATTCAGAAAAGGTTTCTCCTGTATATGTTCCCATTGGGCAAACTATTTTGTCTCCTTCTTTAAACAGGCCCTTTCTGAGGGCAAAGATTGGATCAGCAGGTAAATGTATCCTTGTATTTATAAGATCGTATGCCGGAGATAGTTTGAAATCGCCATCAGAAGTTTCCAATAATGAGAAATTTTTTAAATGTGCATCTCCATTTGAGAAAAGAAAATTGAAAAGCATCAAATCAAAAAACTTCAATAATTCAACTCTTGATGCAGGAACATATTTCTGAATCAGTTCTGCAACGTCTTCGTAAGTAAGAACATCATATTTGAAATCTTTTCCTTTATTTTCAGAAGTTAAACCTGCTAATGATGCAAAATCTTCTTTCCGGTATTTGCTGCCATCAGCGGCAACATCAAATCGTTTTGTGACATAAGCCATTTCTCCATTCATAAAGAAACAAAGACCATTTGCAGCAGTTTCAATTCCGTAAACCTGTTCAGCAAGTTGCATGGTCAGATTCTCGTTAGCGGGACTATATTTTTTGTATTGAAAATTAGTCAATTTTGGTTTCAAAATATAGGTGCCTTGTTCAGTTTCATTTGATAATTCAAAAGTACTATTCCTTAGAACTAAAGAATATTTGGTTTGTACACCCGACAAAGACATATGTTCCTGATTCTTTAGAAAAAGTTCTGTTTCTTCATTTTTTTCTTCAACAGGATTATAGGAAAGAAATGGTGATATATTTTTTCCTTCGAATAATCGCTTTCTGGCTATAGGCGAGTAAGTTTCGTATCCACTTGCTAATGTGGACGGACAAACTTTCAATGTTTCCATAAATTACAAAGGTTTTACAGTTACAGCACCTGCCACATCATATTGAGCTGTTGCTAATAATATTCCGAAATGATCATTCTCATCTATACCCAGCATTCGGGATTGAACAATCCTATTGCTTCCCTCCGACAACATATTGAAAAAAAACGGGAAAAGATATTCTGAACGAAACTCTTTTTGTGACTTAGGTAAAGTTAAACTTATAGCAGGTTTGTTCACATTTTCGAAATAATCATTGTCATATTTGAAAATATACTCATTTCGTGTGACCTCGGTGAGTTCTCCTGCATATTCGCCCCGAAGATATACTGCTGCTTTTCTCATATAACTTTTAATTTCCTTTGATAATGATTTTAATATCCATCCCAAGAGTGTCAAGTATTTTTTTTAATACATTTACGGATGGATTTGCTTCACCTCTTTCTATTTTTGTTATTGTGTTAATGCTAACACCTGCGAGTTCAGAAAGTGTTCTTTGGTCAATTTTAAGCAACTTACGTCGTAATCTGATTTCATCTCCAATTTTTTTCATAATCTCAATATATTGTGATTTCGGTGCAATATTACATTTTTTATTTTATTAAACAAGTATATTTCACAGTATATTGTGATTTTGTGTGATAAATCGTCTGTGTTTTAATTAAAAGAATTGATTATCGCAATATATTGTGATTTCATGACAACAGCAATGGTGTATTTGATGCATGTGAGAATACTTGTCGAAAATAAAAAACCCTAACTGACTTACGTCAATTAGGGTTAGTTTTCTAAAAGTACCCAGAGCCGGGATCGAACCGGCATGGAAGTGAATCCACTGGTGTTTGAGACCAGCGCGTCTACCAATTCCGCCATCTGGGCGTAATAGCGGGTGCAAAGGTAATAGATTTTTTTAATTTCTCAACTTTTTTCTAAAAATTCTTTGCGCTTTCCTGAAAAAATATCGTAGCGGTTGTACAGGCAATCCAGTGCTCCGTTCAGCAGTTTGACTTTCTTAGCGGGTTTCAGTCCTATCCTGTCGAGCAGACTTTCTTCGGAGCTGATGACCCATGCCGAACTGCCTGCAAATTTATGTTTTAATACGGTGCCGAGCGTGCCGTAGATTTCCGCAATATCGTCGGTATTAAGACGCTCTCCGTACGGAGGATTGGTGACGATAAGGCAATTCTCTGCTGGGGGTTCCAGGTCGGCGACAGGTTTAACCTGTAGTTCAATGTATTTACTCAAACCGGCGCTTTTGATGTTTTCGGTTGCTACCTCAATGGCACGGCGGGAAATGTCAGAACCATAAATTTTGAAGTCGAAGGGACGTTCATTGCTATCGTCCTGGTACAAATCATCGAACAATTGTTTGTCGAAATCCTTCCATTGTTCAAAGCCGAACGATGGACGGTATAATCCGGGCGGGATGTTCAGTGCGATTAAAGCAGCTTCTATCAGGAAAGTTCCCGAACCACAAAATGGATCAAGGAAATTGCTTTGTCCTTTCCATCCGGCGATGAGCAACATGCCGGCTGCCAGTGCTTCACTAATAGGAGCTTCCGTCTGATTCACGCGGTAACCTCTTTTGTGCAGCGATTCCCCTGAGCTATCGAGCGAAAGGGTGCAGCGGTTTTGGGCTACGTGAACGTTGAACGACAGCTGCGGATTGTCGAGTTTAACCGATGGACGGTCGTTGAATTTTTCTTTGAACCAATCTACAATAGCATCTTTCACACGATAAGCTACAAACTTCGAATGATTGAATTCTTCTGAAAAAACCGTAGCATCAACGGCAAAAGTGGTGGTTAAATCCATAAATTCCGACCAGTTGATTTTCTTTACTTCTTCGTAAATCTCATCAGGAGTGCCGGCACGGAAAGTCGCGATGGGCATTAAAATTCTTATGGCCGTACGCAGCTGCAGATTGGCTTTGTACAGCAATGCTTTGTCGCCCGTAAATGCTACTGCCCGGCGCTGAATTTCAATATTATCCGCCCCAAGAGCGATTAGCTCTGTAGCGAGAACTTCTTCTAAACCTTTAAAGGTTTTGGCGATGTATGGTTGTTGATTCAATGGATGTTATTTTGTGTAATTGTTTATTCGTGTAATTGTGTAGACGTGTAGATGTGTAATTGTTGAATCGTTTAAACGTTTTTATCTCATAAAATATAACATAATTCTCAACTTTCAACTTTCAACTCTCCACTAAAAAAGATTTATCTTTTTTGTACCAGTTTCGCCCCCGGCGCCACATCCTGATCCACCCAAATATTACCGCCGATGACGGCACCGTCGCCCACAGTGATGTTGCCGAGGATGGTGGAGTTGGAGTAGATAATGACATTATTGCCGATTTTCGGATGGCGATCGATGCCCTTGATAGGATTACCGTTTTCATCCAAAGGAAAACTTTTTGCTCCCAGCGTAACGCCCTGGAACATTTTTACATTAGTGCCGATGCGCGCTGTTTCGCCGATTACCACACCGGTACCATGGTCGATGGTAAAGTATTCGCCGATGGTGGCACCCGGATGGATGTCGATGCCGGTTTCGGAATGTGCCATTTCAGTGATAATCCTTGGAATTAACGGAACTTCAGCTTTTAATAAAGCATGGGCGATACGATAACTACTGATGGCACGGATGCCCGGATAGCAAAAGATTACCTCGCCGAAACTTTTGGCAGCAGGGTCGCCGTTGTAAGCAGCAATAATATCAGTATAAAGTTGTTTACGTATTTCAGGTAATTCAGTAATAAAATTGATGGATTTTTCCTGAGCTATCAGGTCGATCTCGCTGCATATCTGTTTTTCAGTCACAGCATCGAAACATAATCCGGCTTTAATTTGTGAACTAAGCAATGAATGTAGCTTGTCAATATTGACACCTATATGATACAGCATGGTTCTGCTGTTTACACCCGCATCGCCGAAATATCCCGGAAAAAGTACCGCACGGGTGAGGGATACGATTTCAGATAATACATCTACAGACGGTAACGGATTGTTCTGAAGATGTTTGTGGCATACCTCACGGATATTTTCCGTTTCGGCCAGCTGCCTGATGGCCTCTAATGTTCTTTTTGAGTTCATATTGTCTCTGTTAGTCCCCGAAATGATGATTGGGGAATGTAACTATTGCCCTTTCGGGACCTCTGATGTAAATTTGTCTAATTGTTTGACCGCATTCATGAGTCGCTCATCTCCGCTACCGTGTATAAAGACATAAGGTTTTCCCAGTTGCTCAATTTCCGATTTATATCGTTCGAAAAAATAGTCCCGGTCATGGCCATGTTCCCTTACGGGATCGGGTTGCCATGGTAAATCCGGTTCGCACAGCAAATATAAATCAAAAAAGCCTTTTTTCAATCTTTCGTCCACAAAATCAGGAACTTTTTGAAAACAGTAATCAAACCATACTTTGGTGATGATCAGCTCTGTATCAAAGAACACAAACAATTCAGGATGTTCTTTTTCATAAACAAGTTCATCTTCTATTTGTTTTCCGGCAATAGTACAAACATCCTCGAAAGTATAGTGGCGGTTGAGTTGTTCTACATAACTTCTGGCATATTCTTCCACCCAGGGTGATCCGTAATGTGCTGCAAGTTTTTTTGACAACTCCGATTTGCCGGTTGATTCCGGTCCGACTACCGCTATTCTGTACATTTTTACTATTTTTGCCTAAAATTCAATCGAATGCGCAAATTTACGATATTTATTCTGCTTATCAGCAATTTTTTTGTGGTCACCCCAGGACTGTCAGCTCAGAATGCTGATATAGATTTGCTGAAAAAGATCAATCAAACAGCTCCCGGTTTACGGCCGGTTTCCATTTTTATTACCGAAACGGCGAATCCGATCAGTCTGGCAATACCCATTGGTATGGGAGCCTATTCGTTAATCAGTAAGGATAAAGATTTATTCAAAGATGCCTTTTATATTGCTTTTTCCTCAGGAGTGAATCTGGGAATGACTGAATTGCTGAAAAGAAGCATCCGTAGAGAACGACCTGCAACCACCTATCCCGGTGAGTTATATATATATGAAATAAGAACGGATTATGCGATGCCTTCGGGACATACTTCGGGAGCTTTTGCCACCGCTACCGCTCTGAGTCTGAAATATCCCGAGTGGTACGTCATTGTGCCGGCTTATGTCTGGGCATCATCAGTGGGTTTCTCGAGGATGCACCTTGGATTACATTATCCGACGGATGTGCTGGCCGGTGCTGCCCTCGGTGCAGGAAGTGCATTTATCACCTATAAAATAAATGAGTGGTTGTGGGACAACTATGATATTAAGGGATGGAGGATTATGAAAAAATAATGTTGTAAAACATACAATCGCCAATAACATATTTCAAAGAGATTTCATACATTGCCGTTCGAATTTTTTTAACAAATGCTGAAAATTTTTTCAGCATTAATCTTTTTAATTTAATTTGTATGAAAGAATATCAGTCAAATGCAATTAAGAACATCTCTTTGTTGGGAAGTTCTGGCACTGGGAAAACCACTCTTGTGGAAGCGAT
>JAYFPP010000209.1:0-4939 GCA_034927635.1 Paludibacter sp. | reverse complement strand
GCAGGATATTATTTGCGTTGCCGCCGCGAGGAAGACGGATTGCATATATTTGTGGATGAAACCTATCAGGCTAAGGTTACAGGCAATTGGGGAAAATCAGTGGTTGGACTTGTTACTGAAGATCTTCCAGCCATCTACAATGGAATACAGCACTATCAATCGGGAAGTGTTGCGGTAAAAACCATTACAATAGATCCTGCCTCGTGTGAAACGGGAGAATCGATGAAATTAAATGTAACGATACTTCCTTTAAACGCAACCAATACTTTATTAAAATGGGAAAGTTCCGATCCGTCGATAGTATCGGTTGACGATAGCGGAACCATCACCCGTCATGGTCAGGGGAATGTTAAGATTACTGCCTGGGCAAGTGATGGAGGAGTGGTGCGTGGTACAATTGATCTACTTGAAACAGGGTTGAATGTCAACGAAAGTGATGGAGCCATTGTCCTTTTTCCGAATCCTGTAAATGAGGTGCTGCATTATGCTATTCCTGATAATGTAAAAGAAGTATCGGTTTATTCGGTTACCGGAAAAATGTTAATGTCGCAAGTTCCGGATGGCACCAACCACTTGTCAACAGAAGATCTGATGGCCGGGATCTACCTTTTTGTTGTAAAAACTGAAAAGGAAATTTATACGAAAAGATTTACTGTCATCCGAAATTAAAAGAAAGATGTCCCTGTTGATCAATAAATTATTGTTATGAAGAAAATCATTATTACCATTTCTTTATCAATATATTTTGCTGTAAATGTACTGGGATGGACAAATCCTTTGACATTGAATAATGAATGGTCCTTATACGGAATTGGTGATCCTTACATTCTGAAATACCGGGGCATCTACTATCTTTATTGTAGTACGAAAAATAACAATATCGGTGTAAAGTGCTGGTCGACAAAAGATTTCATCAACTGGTCGGACGCAATAACCTGTAGCACAGATCCGATAACAAAAACAGCTTATGCTCCTGAGGTGGTGTACTCCAACGGAACTTTCTATATGTACACATCTCCGGCAGGAGGGGGACATTATGTGCTCACAAGTACAAGTCCTGCAGGACCATTTGTCCCTGTCACCGGCAATCTCGGGAAAAGTATAGATGGTTCGGTTTTTATCAATGATGACGGAAACTGGTATTTCTATCATGCCAACGGAAACGGCATCATGGGATGTGCCATGACCAATCCCACGACCATTGGTACCAGCGTCAATCTGAATGCAAGGATGGGAAATAACTGGACCGAAGGCCCTTGTATGTTTAAACGCAATGGCATTTATTACCTGATGTATACCGGGAATCACGTCATCAGCAAAGGTTACAGAACCGATTATGCCAGAAGTTCGGGAGGTCCGCTAAGTTCATTTACTCCTCAGGCAGCTCAAAATCCGATATTAATCAGTGCCGAAGGAACGCATGTGGGTCTTGGGCATGGTTCGGCTTTTATAGGCCCTGATCTGGATACTTATTATTTTACCTATCACAATCTGGCGGGTGATTATGGTGTGGGGCCATATCGCAGACTCAACTTCGATCGCATGGCATGGAACGGAGATAAGATGCTCATGCTCGGGCCAACCTCCTGGGAGCAGCAAGCCATGCAGTTACCCGATATGTCGGATTACTTCGAACGGACAACTGTCGGCTCTGAATGGACACTTTCGGGTGGAGGAAACTGGAGCATTGTAAATATGGATTATCTGAAGCAGGAGGTAATGGATGATGCTGCCGGAAATATACATAAGGCAGTTTATTCACAACCGACAGCGGATAATTTTACCGCCGAATTTACGGTTCGTGAAGAGCTGAGAGCCAATGAAAATGCGCGTTATGGTGTTGTTTTTGGATACAAAGATGAGCAAAACTATGGAATTGCTGTTTTGCGTAGTGCCACGAATCAGCTTGAAGTGAATTTTCTTAAGGAAAATGTCTGGACAACACCGGTATATGCAACTTTACCGGCTTCGTTCAATCATAGTGCATGGCACAACATACGTATTGAGAAATCAGGTATAAATTATAAATTTTTTGTGGATGGAATACTGAAAGCAACGGCTACAAATCATCTGACGGGTGGTAAAATCGGTTACCTGTCAGGTTGGAATAAGGCAAATTTCGGCTACATCGCGTTTAGTAACAAGGTAAATGGTTCCGGTATCTTTGATACCTACAAACCCATCCCCGGAAATATTGAAGCGGTACATTATATTGCCGGAGGTGAAGGAGTCGGTTACGCAGATATGACGCAGAATAACTCAGGCGGAAAGTATATTCGTAATGATAAGGTGGATATCCGTGACTGTACAGAAGGCGGGCATGCCATTACCGATAATCAGACAGGAGAATGGTATAAATACAATGTGAATATCAAATCCACCGGAACTTACAACCTGGGTTTCAGATATTCAGCTACCTCTGATGCCGGTAAGGTAAGAATCTGGCAGGGAGATACCGATGTTTCAGGACTTGCTAACCTGCCGTCGACTGCAGGAATGAACAACTGGCGGACTTTCACCATCAGGGGCCTTCAACTGACAAAAGGATATCAAACCATCAGGGTGGAAATTGTTGCAGGGGGATTCGACTTCTATAAAATGCAGTTCGAAGAAGCAGATAACTCAGTGGTAACAATTACTGATACATTTAATTCCACTTTCAGCTCCAACTGGAATTATAATGACGGAACCTGGGCGGTACTCGATGGCAAAGCGGTAGTGAATGGTTACGGGAAACGAACGCTGGGAAATATTGCCTGGAGTGATTACACCCTCCAAACCGATATTGTTTATACCAATACAATGAATGGAGGGTTGATTTTCCGGGTGAATAATCCCGCTTTGGGAGGTGCCGGGAAAGATCCGGCTCTGGGAACTGATTTTTATCAGGGATATTTTGTAACTCTCAATGCCACTTCAGTGGTACTTGGCAAGCAGAATTATAACTGGACATCGCTCAAATCGGCATCAGGGAACTATAGTCTGAATACTAAGTACACGATTAAAGTTGTTGCATCCGGTGCCAATATCAAGGTGTATGTTGACGACATGGATACTCCAAAAATTGATTATACTGACCCCGATCCTTTTATTGATGGCAAAGTGGGTTTGCGTTCGTTTAATGCCTATATCCAGTTTGATAATTTTACGGTTTCCACCACTGATAATAGCAATCCATCAGGAACAAAAGATGTCGGCTTTTCTGATTCTGTACATCTTTATCCCAATCCGGCAAAAGATAAACTGACGCTTACCAATGTCGGAGATTTTTCTGATTTAACCGTTTATAAAATGGATGGTCAGCAGGTGTATTATGCAGAATTAAACAGTTCCGAATGGAGTTTTGATGTTGATGGATTTCGAAAAGGCCTCTATTTGCTCCAACTGAGAAATGGTTCTGGTGATATGGCAACCTGTAAATTCCTGAAAAACTAATAATCTCAATATTTACCACAAAAGGCACCAAAGGAAGACTAAGGAAGCACAAAAGGATATATAATAAATAATTACTTAAGTAAGTATTCATAATTAGTTTATATTATTACTCCGGAGGAGTATTATGCACAGAATACACTTACTGTGTAATAATTATTGAAGGTAAATGCTATAATTAAATTCGAACATATACTTATTTCAAATAAAGCTTATATATTCCTTATATGACTCATATGGTTTTAATTTTTTTTCTTTGGTGCCTTTTGTGGTAAAAAAGAACAGAAAGACTCTTTTTCAGAACAGTTTTACTGTATATTGTTAACACACGATATTATTTTTGCTCCACTATATTAAAACATTTTTATTAAATATTTATGAAAGAAATTAGAAGCAGAATAGCCGTCATTATATTGATGTTATGTATGCTGTCAACCAGTTATGCTGAAAAATACGGTCAGGCAAAAACCAACGATCCTGCAACGCGTATTCCTTCATGCATTAAACCCGAATTTGATTACTGGATGCGTGACACCTGGGTAACCTCAGGCCCGGATGGTTATTATTATATGACGGGAACAACAGCAACTCCGACTCGTGAGTTTCCTGGTCAGATGCATTGCTGGGACTGGAATGATGGTTTGTACCTTTGGAGATCAAAAGACATGAAAGATTGGGAAGCCAGAGGATTGATCTGGTCGATGGAAAAAGACGGAACATGGCAGAAATATCCTTATGTATTCAAAGAGGGACAAAAATATCCCAAAAAATCTATCAATGATGATCCGCTCGACAATAAATTTCTTGCCGTTTGGGCTCCGGAATTACATTATATCAAAAGTGCAAAAAACTGGTTCATGGTGGCTTGTCTGAATAACTCAGCCAATGGAAAAGGTTCATTCATCCTGAAAAGTAAGACCGGGAAACCCGAAGGACCCTATGTAAATATTCAGGCAAATGCTTCCGGCCCGATTTTCCCGAATATCGACGGAAGCCTTTTTGAAGATGAAGATGGAAAGGTTTATTTCATTGGTCATAACCATTACATTGCTCTGATGAAACCCGATATGAGCGGATTTGCCGAGGAACTAAAGCAGTTGAAAGAACAGCAATATAGCCCGGAACCATATATAGAAGGAGCTTTCGTATTCAGACACGACGGTAAATATCATCTTGTTCAGGCTATCTGGTCGCACCGGCTTAGTGATGGTGAGGATACTTATGCTCCTTTGAAAGATGACAACAAAACCCGTTACAGTTACGATTGTGTGATTGCTACTGCCGATAATATCTACGGTCCGTATTCCAAAAGATATAATGCCATAACCGGAGGAGGTCATAACAACTTCTTGCAGGATAAAGATGGTAACTGGTGGGCAACCATATTCTTCAATCCAAGGGGAGCGCAGGCCAGAGAATATGAAAAAACCTGCCGTCCCGGTCTCGTGCCGATGAAATATGTCGACGGAAAGTTTATGCCGGATGCTGAAAGATGTGAGTAGGATAA
>JAYFPP010000153.1:0-2867 GCA_034927635.1 Paludibacter sp. | reverse complement strand
CCGATGAAATTCGCGAAGCATCCTTTGAATTTTTTCAGGGGGATGAATTAGCAACCAAAGTTTGGACCACCAAGTACGCGCTGAAAGATTCTTTCGGCAACGTTTATGAGCTGACACCCGACGACATGCACCGCCGGCTTGCCGGTGAAATTGGCAGAATTGAGCAGAAATACGCCAACCCATTAACTGCAGACGAACTTTTTGAACTTTTCAGAAACTTCAAATACATCGTTCCGCAGGGTAGCCCTATGACAGGTATCGGAAATGAGTTTCAGGTAGCCTCTTTATCCAACTGTTTCGTAATTGGTTTCGATGGTGATTCCGACTCTTACGGCGCCATTATCAAAATTGATGAGGAACAGGTACAGTTGATGAAACGTCGTGGTGGCGTTGGACACGACCTTTCCCACATTCGTCCGAAAGGTTCTCCGGTAAAGAACTCCGCTCTTACTTCCACCGGTATCGTTCCTTTTATGGAAAGATATTCGAATTCAACCCGTGAAGTGGCACAGGACGGTCGCCGCGGTGCCCTGATGTTAAGCGTATCCATCAAACATCCTGATTCCGAATCGTTTATCGATGCCAAAATGCAATCGGGAAAAGTAACCGGAGCCAATGTTTCGGTTAAGATTCACGACGATTTCATGGAAGCAGCTCTGGAAGAAAAACCTTATATCCAGCAGTATCCTGTTTCTTCGAAAACTCCGTGGTATCAGAAAGAAACGGATGCCAACGCGATTTGGAAGAAAATCGTGCACAATGCATGGCAATCGGCTGAACCGGGAATTTTATTCTGGGATACCATTATTCGTGAATCAGTGCCTGACTGTTACGCTGATCTGGGCTATAAAACGGTTTCTACCAATCCTTGTGGCGAAATCCCCTTGTGTCCGTACGACAGTTGCCGCCTGCTGGCTATCAACCTCTATTCTTACGTGGTAAATCCATTCAAAAAGGATGCTTATTTCGATTTTGAACTTTTCCACAAACATGTGGGACTGGCTCAGCGAATCATGGACGATATCATCGATCTGGAAATGGAAAAGATCGATAAAATCATTGAAAAAATCAACTCAGACCCTGAAGACGATGATATTAAGAACACTGAATATCAGCTTTGGGAAAAGATTAAACTGAAAACATCGCAGGGTCGGCGTACCGGTGTGGGTACTACCGGTGAAGGCGATATGCTTGCAGCACTGGGTTTCCGCTATGGCACCGATGAAGCTACAGATTTCTCAGAAGAAGTACATAAGAAACTGGCACTGGCAGCTTACCGTTCATCGGTAACCATGGCCAAAGAACGTGGCGCTTTCACTGTGTATGATGCAAAAAGGGAAGAAAACAACCCTTATATCCAACGCCTTCGCGCCGCGGATCCTGAATTATACAAGGATATGGTGAAATATGGCCGTCGCAACATTGCCTGTTTGACCATCGCTCCTACCGGAACAACAAGTATCATGACGCAAACTACTTCAGGTATCGAGCCGGTATTTATGCCTTATTACACCCGTCGCCGGAAAGTAAATCCTAATGATAAAAACGTAACCGTTGATTTTGTAGATGAAAACGGCGACTCATGGGAAGAATATTCGGTATTCCATCATAAGTTTGTCACCTGGATGATTGCTAACGGACACCCGACGACGAAGCACTACACGCATGAGGAATTGGATTTGTTGGTAGCACAATCGCCTTATTACAAAGCTACAGCCAATGATGTGGACTGGATGAAAAAAGTGCAGATGCAGGGACGTATTCAGAAATGGGTGGATCATTCTATTTCAGTAACCATCAACCTTCCAGCTGATGCCACCGAAGAACTGGTGGGCAAATTGTACGAAGAAGCGTGGAAATCGGGATGTAAAGGCGTAACAGTATACCGCGACGGATCAAGATCGGGTGTATTGATATCCAGTAACGAGAAAAAAGAGAAAGAAGAAAATCCTAAACAGGTTTGCTTCCCTTATGATGAAAATCACCTGGTACGTCCGAAAGAACTCAAATGTGAGGTAGTTCGTTTCCAGAATGCCCGCGACAAATGGATTGCCTTTGTAGGATTGAAAGACGGTCGTCCGTACGAAATCTTTACGGGTATTGCCGACGACGAAGAAGGTATTCTGTTGCCCAAAACCGTTACTGAGGGTAAAATCATCAAAACCCTTGACGAAGAAGGCAACAAACGCTACGACTTCCAGTTCACCAATAAACGTGGATTCAAAACCACGGTAGAAGGACTGTCGCACAAATTCGACAAAGAATTCTGGAACTACGCCAAACTGATTTCAGGCGTATTACGTTACGGTATGCCAATCGATCAGGTAGTGAAATTAGTCTCCAGTCTGCAACTCGACAGCGAATCCATCAATACATGGAAAGTCGGCGTAGAGAGAGCGCTGAAGAAATACATTCCGGATGGCACGCAGATAGCAGAACAACCCTGTCCGAGTTGCGGTGAGAAATCACTCGTATACCAGGAAGGTTGCCTAACCTGCAAAAGTTGCGGTTATTCTAAATGTGGTTGATATTTTTGCCCCGGGCTTTTTCGTCCGGGGCATTTTGTTTTTTACCATATAAATTCCATGTTTTTTCAATTTCATAATGCTACGGTTAAAACCGGAGCCTATTGATAGTTATTCGTTATTCGCTATTACCTATTCGCTATATTACCTATTCGCTAAAAAAAACTCCTTATGACAAACTCTGTAGATCAAATTTTTCAGCCTCTGGTGAATTTCATGGATCAGGTATTATTTTGGGATCCTTTTGCCGCATTGGGAATCGTTCTGCCTGTGAAGATTCCATTTATCATAATATGGTTGATTTTCGGAGCGTTGTTTTTTACGATTTACTTAAAGTTTATC
>JAYFPP010000013.1:0-2154 GCA_034927635.1 Paludibacter sp. | reverse complement strand
CACCTCGTATATCCCTATATCCAGTTTTTGGAACATAAATGTACCTTCCAGCCCTGCGCGTACATCTTCAAAATGAAAAGGAGCCCCTTTTTTCCTGATGTATACACGCTCGCCGTATGCGGGGACATAATCGCTTACAGGTATATCTTTGTTGTAATAACGTGCCTGCAATGTTCCTTTGATATAGGATTTATCGAGCATCTTACCTTCATGGATGTAGATATCATCCGTAGTAGCTATTCCACTGCGACTAACAAATACAGTGTCGTATACGGCTTCTTTTCTTCCATCAGGATAACTATTGAAGGCATAAATCCTGTAGGAACCTGTTGTAAGATACCTGAACTGAAAGAAGCCATCATGAGCAGTTTCCATTTTATCACCATATACAGCATCATCACCATATATGATATAAACATCTGTTTTGGCAGCGGGGAAAGTGTCTGTATCAAAGTTTAACACATCATCATAATGTAAAACTTTGTACACATAACCCTGAACTGTGGCGGTACCACCTTCACCTTCCTGATTGAGACAGGAACAAAGAAACAAGGGAAAGAGAAGAAATAAAAAAATACGCTTCATGTGATTTTTGTGGTTAACTGCAATACCCTTTATCTGTTTAATTATCAAAACAAACAACAACTTTCATTCAAATTAATATCAGAATTAAGTTATCAACTTCATCGAAATAATTATTTATTTATAAGCAGCTTCTTAAGATAAACCGCCTTTCCGTCCTTGATCCTCAACAAATAGTTTCCTGAGGCAAGGTGCCCGGTGGTAAATTCTAATGCATGTTTGCCCTGAGAAACCGGTTGCTGATACAAAGTTTTCACCAACCTGCCGGCAAGGTCATAAAGATCGACACTCAGATAGGTTGCCGACTCAACATTAATTCCAAGGGTGAAGTAATCCCGGGCAGGCAGAGGATAAATATTTATTTCAGGCTCATTTCCGGCTATTGGTGTCAGAGCATTTGGTAACTCAGCGATTTCATTTTTCACAAAAGTGGTTTTATTGCTGACAAAAGTTTTTGTTTGACTCACAGTTCCGGCAAAGGTATTCCAGTTAGCATTTGAAACATTCTTTTTGATAACAGATGAAATCGAATCAAGTACATTATTGATCATCGTTTTAGACAAATAACTGTCTAACGCCTTTTTATATTCTTGAACATAATAATTTCTGAAGAATGGAACTTTCATCATTCTCCAGACTAACGGGCGTTCTTTTGTTTCACTTGCAGCTCCGGGTTGATAAGGTTCATATTCATCCATGTAATGAAAAATACTGCAATATTGCCCCATCATATTCATCCAAATGTCTGTGCCCACAGTTATCGGATCAAAAGTGCCATCCAAATCCCAGGGGATGAAGTTCCATTTTCCATCTGCAGGATTTTGATATAACCAACTATTTTTAGGGCGCTGGGGGTAACCATCCCAATTCGAGATGAAATTGCTTACTACTAAATATCTGATAAAATTTTCCCAGGCAAAATTATTTTTCAGTGTATCTTCGAAAGTTTCGTCGGGGGTGAAATTTATCATCTCGGTAAATTTCCGTATAGAACTGTAATCCGTTTCCTTATCCCCATCGTTATTGGTTTTTTTATCATAATGATAGAAATAATCCGAATCATTGGGTCCCAGATAACTGAAATCGGCCCAGTAACGATGATCAGGATCGGCAGGAGTATCATAAGCCGATTTATATAAATCACCTTTTTTATTGCCAAAAGCTTCCAGCAGGAAGTTTTTATCATCAACGTCTTCAATCTGAAAATACAAACCATGTGAAACTCCGTTGACCGACAGTAACACAAAACGACTCTGCGCCAAAGGTACTTTTGCCTGATTCATCAGATAATCTGCCATAAACTCACGGACATGATTCTGGTAATTAAAATTTAATTCCCGTCTGTTCATATACTGTTGATCCTTTGGGGTTTTAACTTTCCAGTTCCTTCGTTTAAGAGATGGAGTTGAGTCGTAAATAAGGCTTAATAAAGCATATGCACCTCTGTAATTTAATTCAACATTTTCAATAACCTGCGGTACGGGAACAGCACCTGAATCACCTATAAATTTACCGTGAACATCTTCAGATGTAAATGGATTCGCTTCAAGCACATTAAAACTATCCGGAGCA